>JBEDDY010000041.1:0-7494 GCA_041176025.1 Actinomycetota bacterium
CCTGCGTGCGTGTGGTCCACTTCTTCGGATCGATGGCCATGGGGGTTGACCTTCCTTCGTGTGATTGTCGGGTGTCAGCGGCGCGGGCGCAACGGCCCGGACTGCTCGGTGAACAACTGGACGGACTGGCGCAACGGCACGAGATCGGTTCCTGCGGTGTTCGTGCGCCGTTCGATCTCGGAAATCGCCGCGGCGGCGAGGTTGCGCAGCTGGCTGACCTCCTCGCGCAGCCGGACGACCTCCTGTTCGAGCGACATCACGTGGCGGATGCCCTCGAGGTTCATGCCGGTGGCGGCGAGTTCGGCGATGCGGCGCAGGCGCGCGATGTCTGCGTCGCTGTACCGACGGTTGCCGCCGGTGGTGCGCGCCGGCGACAGCAGTCCGCGGCGCTCGTAGATGCGCAGGGTCTGCGGATGCATGCCCGCAAGTTCCGCAGCGACGGAAATCACGTAAACGGCTTGGTCGTGCTCGCGCATCAGTTGCCCGCCTGTCCGTCCCGGGACGCACCATCGGCCCGCGGGGAGCGCAGAACCTTCGCTAGTTCCTCCACCGCGTGCTGCTCGTCCTTGTTCAGCGAATCCGGCACGGACACGTCGACGGTGACGATGAGGTCGCCGCGCTTGCCCTCCGCGCCGATGCCGAAGCCCTTCACGCGGTGACGCGAACCGCTCTGCGTGCCGGGCTTCAGTCGCAGGGACACATCGCCGCCCTCCAGGGTGGGGACGGAGATGGTGGAACCGAGAACTGCTTCCGTGAAACTCACCGGCACCTTCACCAGCAGATTCGTCCCCTCGCGACCGAACGTGCGGTGGGGCACCACGTGGCACTCCACGAACAGGTCACCGGACGGTCCACCGTTGCGGCCGGCCTGGCCCTTGCCCTTCAGGCGGATCCGCTGGCCGTCGTCGACGCCGGCGGGGATGCGCACCTTGGCGTCGGTGCCGGGCACCGCGGTGGTGGTGCCGAATGCGGCGTCGTTGAAGGAGAGAGTGATGGCGGTGACCATGTCCTGGCCGCGCCGTGGTCCGTTGCTGAAACCGGCGTTGCGGGCTGCGCCGCCGAACATCTGGCTGAGGATGTCACCGAGCCCGTCACCGGACATGTCGAAGTTGAAACCGCCGGCACCGGGTCCACCCGGCCCGCCGAAACCGCCCATCGGGCCCATGCGACGCACCTCGTCGTACTCGGCACGCTTCGTGTCGTCACCGAGAACGTCGTATGCCGACGAGATCTCCTTGAACTTCTCCTCCGCGGCAGTGTCACCCGGGTTCGCATCCGGGTGGTACTGGCGCGCGAGACGTCGGTATGCCTTGGTGATGTCTTTCGCCGGCGCGTCCTTCGGCACGCCGAGGACGGCGTAATAGTCCTTCTCGAACCATTCACGCTGGGCAGTCAAGGTGTTATCCCTTCACCTTCACCATGGCAGCGCGCAGCACGCGGCCCTTCCACTCGTACCCCGTGCGCATCACCTCGACGACGGTGGTCTCGCCCCCGTCGCCGGGTTCGTGCATCACGGCTTCCGCCTTCGCGGGGTCGAACACCGTGTTCAACAGGTCCATCGCGATGAGCCCCTGCTTCTGCAGGGTGCCGATCAACGAGGACCAGATCGGTTCGACACCGTCGACGCCGTGCGTGAACGCCGCCTCACAGGCATCGAGCACCGGCAGCAACGCCTCGGCGAGCTTCCCCGTCGCGCGATCGACGTCGTCGATCGACTGCTGTGCGACGCGCTTCTTGTAGTTCTCGAAATCGGCCTGCAGGCGCAGGGCGATGTCCTTGTACTCGTCACGCTCGGCGAGCAGCGCATCAATGTCGTGCTCGACCGCGGCGGACTCGACCGTGCCCGACACCTCTGCGTCGGCCACGGACTCCTCTGCGATCACTTCGTCGGACATGACGGATTACTTCTCGTCGACGATTTCCGCGTCGACGATGTCGTCGTCGGCGCCGCCTGCACCGGAGGCGGAAGTTCCCGCGGCGTTGGCGTCGCGGGATGCAGCCTCGTACAGCTTCTGGCCGAAGGCCTGGCTCGCCGACGTCAGCTTCTCGGTGGCTTCCTTGATCGCGGAGATCTCGTTGCCGGTCAGTGCCGACTTGAGATCGGCGAGGGGTCCCTCCACCGCTGCCTTGTCCTCGTCGGACACGGAGTCACCCTGGTCGCGCAGGATCTTCTCGGTCTGGTACACGAGCGAGTCGGCGTTGTTGCGCACTTCCGCTTCCTCGCGACGGCGCTTGTCCTCCTCGGCGTGTGCCTCGGCGTCCTTCACCATCTGCTCGATGTCGTCCTTGTTCAGCGTGGACTGGCCGGTGATGGAGATCTTCGCCTCCTTGTTCGTGGCCCGGTCCTTCGCCGACACGTTCACGATGCCGTTCGCGTCGATGTCGAACGTGACCTCGATCTGCGGGACACCGCGCGGTGCCGGCGGCAGGTCACCCAGCTGGAACTTGCCGAGCGTCTTGTTGTAGCTGGCCATCTCGCGCTCGCCCTGGAGAACGTGGATCTCCACCGAAGGCTGGTTGTCGTCGGCCGTGGTGAACGTCTCGGTCTTGCGGGTGGGGATCGTGGTGTTGCGCTCGATGAGACGCGTCATGACGCCGCCCTTGGTCTCGATGCCGAGTGACAACGGGGTCACGTCGAGAAGGAGGACGTCCTTCACGTCGCCCTTCAGAACGCCGGCCTGCACCGCCGCGCCGATGGCAACAACCTCGTCCGGGTTCACGGTCTTGTTCGGCTCCTTGCCGGTGAGACTCATGACGAGGTCACCGACTGCGGGCATGCGGGTGGAACCACCGACGAGGATCACGTGGTGCAGCTGCGACTTCGTGACGCCGGCGTCCTTCAGGGCCTGCTCGAACGCGACGCGGCAGCGCTCGATGAGATCCGCGGTCATTTCCTGGAACTTCGAACGGCTGAGCGTCTCGTCGAGGTGCAACGGACCGTCGGCGGTCGCGGTGATGAACGGCAGGTTGATCTGCGTCTGCTGCACCTGTGACAGCTCGATCTTTGCCTTCTCTGCTGCTTCCTTCAGGCGCTGCACGGCCATGCGGTCCTGGCTGAGGTCCACGTTGTGTGCGGCCTTGAACTGCTGCACGAGCCAGTCGATGATGCGCTGGTCCCAGTCGTCACCACCGAGGTGCGTGTCACCGTGGGTCGACTTCACCTCGAACACGCCGTCGCCGATCTCCAGCACCGACACGTCGAACGTGCCGCCACCGAGATCGAACACGAGAACGGTCTCGTCCTGGCTGTTCTTGTCGAGTCCGTACGCGAGTGCGGCCGCGGTCGGCTCGTTGATGATGCGCAGCACCTCGAGGCCTGCGATCTGTCCGGCTTCCTTGGTGGCGGTGCGCTGTGCGTCGTCGAAGTACGCCGGCACGGTGATGACCGCCTGCGTGACCGTGTCACCGAGGAACGCCTCGGCGTCGCGCTTCAGCTTCATCAGCGTGCGGGCGCTGATCTCCTGCGGCGTGTACTGCTTGCCGTCGATGTCCTCGGACTTCCATGCCTCGCCCATGTGGCGCTTGATGGAACGGAACGTGCGGTCGGGGTTGGTGATGGCCTGGCGCTTGGCCACTTCGCCGACGAGAACCTCGCCGGTCTTGGAGAATGCGACCACCGACGGGGTGGTGCGGGCGCCTTCGGAGTTGGGGATAACCACCGGTTCGCCTGCCTCAAGGAAGGCAATGACCGAGTTGGTGGTGCCGAGGTCGATTCCGACTGCTTTAGCCATGGGGGTATCTCCTGTGTCTGGGGAGTGGGTGTTGGCAGTCATGCTAAGGGACTGCTAATCCCCGTGACAACCCCTTAGGTACAAAAGTTGACATGACATGACTCAACTTTTGTCACATTCCGCATTGACCAGATCTGGCCGGATCTGGCCGGAGTGGTCGATGTCCCCTTCAACAGCCAACAGGCAGATTGCACACGAAACCTACGATGGAACCGTGCTCGGTCAACTTGTCCTCCTCCGCCACGGCCAATCCACCTGGAACGAACTGAACCTCTTCACCGGGTGGCACGACGTCCCGCTCTCGGCCCAGGGTGAGGCCGAGGCAGCGGCCGCCGGCGCGACCATGGCCGCGGCAGGTCTGCGCTTCGACATCGCTCACACCTCTTTGTTGACGCGCGCCGTCATGACCTGCCACCTGGCGCTGTCGAACCTTGGCCAGGTGTGGCTGCCGGTCCAGCGCCACTGGAAACTGAACGAACGCCATTACGGCGCGCTCCAGGGTCTCGACAAGAAGGAGACGACGGACCGCCACGGCGAGGAACAGACGAAGTTGTGGCGACGCAGCTTCGACATCCCGCCACCGCCCGTGGAGTCGTCGAGCCCCGAGCACCCTGCGAACGACCCCCGCTACCGATTCGTCTCCCCGGGCGACCTGCCCGCCACCGAATGCCTGAAGGACGTCGTGGCGCGGGTGGTGCCGTATTTCGAGGCCGAGATCGTGCCGCAGTTGCGCGCCGGCATGAACGTCCTCGTGACGGCGCACGGGAATTCCCTGCGCGCACTGGTGATGTCACTCGAGGGCATCAGTGAATCCGACATCGCCGAGCTGAACATCCCGACCGGTGTTCCGCGCCTGTACCAACTCAACGAATCGCTCGCCATCAACTCGGTCGAGTACCTCGGGGACCAGGACGCGATCGCGGCGGCGATCAACTCGGTCGCGAACCAGGCGACGAAGAAGCAGTAACAGCCGTCACCTGTGACGTGCGCTCCATCTGAATCCGCGGCCGCGCGGGTGGTTTACACTTGTTCACATGGCAACAGGCAAATCCACCGTTTCACACCTCAAGAACATCCCGCTGTTCTCCGAATGCTCGCCGAAGGAACTCGGCCTCGTCGTGAAGAACTCCACGGAGCGTGTGCTGAAGGCCGGCACCGTGATCATGGACCAGGGCCAGACAGGCCGCGAGGCGTACGTGATCCTCGAGGGATCCGCCACCGTCAAGCGCAACGGCAAGAAGATCGGTTCTGCGAAGTCCGGTTCCGTCGTCGGTGAGCTCTCGCTCCTCGACAACGGTCCCCGCACCGCAACGGTCACGGCTGACACCGACGTCCGTCTGCTGGTCGTCACCGAGCGCGGCCTGAAGGCAGCAATCGACAACATCCCGGCCATCAGCCGCAAGCTGTTGAAGGCTCTCGCCACGCGCGTTCGTGAACTCGACCGCGCCCACTACGGCTGAGCCCCGCAGACATCGGTCCGGATCGCTCCCCACCGGGGTGAACCGCGGATATCCACAGCCGAATCGGTCGCAGGGCCAGCCTGCCAAGTAGCGTTCCTGTTGCTATGAGTACGCACGCAGCAGCCCCGTCCACGGAGACCGCCAAGAAGCGGTTCCGCCCGTACCAACTGTCGATTGCCATCGGCGTCGGCATGGGCACGTTCACCATGTTGTCGGGCATCATCCCGCAGTTCACGAAGTGGCACAGCGACTCCGAGACCACCCGAGAGGTGTTCGAGGGAATCCCCGGCCCGCTGCAGGCCGCGTTCTACACGATCCTGCCGATCATGCTCGTGTGGGGCTCGTTCCGGTTCGCCGACCGGGTGCGCAACTGGGAGCGCGGTGCCCCCGACCGTCGCCGCACCACCGCGAAGAACGCGAAGAAGCGCCTGGCCGACTACCGCGCCGGCGTCTACATGCAGACGCTGCTGCGTGACAGCGCTGCCGGTCTCATGCACTCCATGATCTACTTCGGTTTCCTCGTGCTGCTCGGGGTCACCACCACGCTCGAGATCGACCACCAGCTGCCCGAGTCGCTGAAGTTCCTGCACGGCGGCGTCTACCAGGGGTACGCATTCGTCGGTGACTTCGCCGGCCTCGTCTTCACGCTGGGTGTGGTGTGGGCCATCGTGCGCCGCTACATCCAGAAGCCGTACCGCATCCGCATCAAGACGAAGCGCGAGCACGGGATCATCCTCGGCGTCCTCCTGGCCGTCGGCCTGTCCGGTTTCGGTGCCGAGATGTTCCGCATCGCCGCATCCGCCGCCGCCGGCAAGGACATGTCGTTCGAGAAATGGAGCTTCGTCGGCTGGCCGTTGTCGCGCGCCGTGGACGGTCTCGCGCTCGGGACGCTCGAGAACTGGCACCAGGGCATGTGGGTCACCCACGTCGTCGCGTTCATCGTGTTCCTCGCGCTGTTGCCCATCACCATGCTGCGCCACATCTTCACGTCGCCGCTGAACATGTACCTGAAGGACCGCGACCGCCCGAAGGGCGCCATGCGCGCCATGCCGAACCTGACCGAGACCTCCCTCGAGTCGTTCGGCGCTTCCGTCGTCGAGGACTTCACGTGGAAGCAGCTGCTCGACACCGACGCGTGCACCATGTGCGGCCGTTGCACCAGCGTGTGCCCCGCACATGCCACCGGCAAGCCGCTCGACCCGCGCGAGATCGTGCTGAAGACCGGCGAAGTGATGGCTGCAACCGCGGCGCACGCGCCAGGCGGCAAGGTCAGCCCGCCGCTGTCCACCGACGGCGAGATCACCATCGGCGCGAACAGCCTCTTCGAGCGCATCAGCAGCGAGGAGATCTGGTCCTGCACCACGTGCAAGGCATGTGACGAGATCTGCCCGGTGAACATCGAGATCCTCGACAAGATCCTCGACATGCGCCGCTACCTCTCCCTCATGGAGTCGAACTTTCCCGCGGAGCTGGGCAACGCCTACCGCTCCATGGAGAACCAGGGCAACCCGTGGGGCATGAACCAGGGCGAGCGCGCCGACTGGGCGAAGGACCTGAACGTCGACGTCGTGGACCCCGGTTCACCGTTCGACCACGAGTACCTGTACTGGGTCGGATGCGCCGGCTCGTTCGACGACAAGAACAAGAAGGTCACGCAGTCCATGGCGAAGCTCCTCGAGCGCGCCGGCGTGGACGTGGCGATCCTCGGTCCGTCCGAGATGTGCACCGGCGATTCTGCGCGCCGATCGGGCAACGAGTACCTGTTCCAGATGCTCGCGATGCCGAACATCGAGATGATGAACGGCATGGGCGTGAAGAAGATCATCACCCAGTGCCCGCACTGCTTCAACACGCTGAAGAACGAGTACCCGCAGCTCGGTGGCAACTACGAGGTCGTCCACCACAGCGAGTTCCTCGAGTACCTCATCGACTCGGGCAAGCTCGACATGCGCAATGCATCGCTCGAGGACCGCATCACGTACCACGACAGCTGCTACCTCGGCCGTCACAACGACGTCTACATGTCGCCGCGAAAGGTTGTCGGTTCCATCAAGGGCCTGCAGATCGTGGAGATGCCGCGCAACGGCACCAAGGGCATGTGCTGCGGTGCCGGCGGCGCACGCATGTGGATGGAGGAGTCCATCGGCGTGAAGGTGAACGACGAGCGTGCCCAGGAAGCCCTCAGCACCGGCGCTACTCGCGTCGCCACCGCGTGCCCGTTCTGCTACATCATGCTCGATGACGGCGTGAAAGCAGCCGGAGCCGAAGAAGACCAGGTGAAGGTTGCAGACATTGCCATTCAT
>JBEDDY010000042.1:0-5339 GCA_041176025.1 Actinomycetota bacterium
TCGTGTGCGACTCCCCTGTCGCTCCAGACCCACCCCGGCACCGAACAGGCGCGCAGGGGGTTCGCCAAGGAGAACGCCGCCGGCCTCGCCCTGGACGACCCGCGCCGCAACTACCGCGATGACCGCGCAAAGCCCGAGATGCTGATTGCACTCACGCCGTTCGAGGCTCTCTGTGGGTTCGACGACGTGGACTCCACGGTGGAACAACTGAAGGCGTACCGCTGGCGCGAGGAGGCCGAGGTGCTCGACCTGTACGGCATCGACGGCTACATGCTGTGGGCATTCGACCAGCGAACTGCACCCGATCTCGATGCGTGCCCGGCGTGGCTGCAACGGATCGGCGAACTCTGGCCCGGCGACCGCGGCCTGCGCATCGCGCCGCTCCTCAACCACGTGCAACTTGCACCCGGAGAGGCGATCAGCCTCCCCGCTGGGAACCTGCACGCCTACCTCTCGGGCGACGGACTCGAGGTGATGGAATCCTCGGACAACGTGATCCGTGCGGGTTTCACGCCGAAACACGTCGACGTGAACGAGCTCCAGCACGTCGTGGATTCGTCCGTGCTGGAGCACCCGAAGCTGCGACCTGTGGAAGACACCTACACCGGCCCGGACGGCGCGTTCGACGTGCAGCGCATTGACCTTGCCGGGTCAGCCACCGTCTCGAGTGAGTGCACGTCCATCATCGTGCGCACCGCCGGCACCGTTGACGGCCTCCGTTCCGACGAGGCAATGGCCCTTGTTGCCGGTGACTCGATCGAGCTGTCCGGCAACGCCACCCTGTGGCTGTGCCGCCAGCACTGATCAGTCGTTGACGGTCTTTCGGATCTCGACGATCCTCTCCGCCGCGTGGTTCGCGTCGGCACCCTTCTCGTCGAGCAGTTGATTGCGGTCCTTGGCGGCCTCGCGCTCGGCGCGCGACGTGTCGGCGCGTGCGATTGCTGCGTCCGTCCCGTGCTCGTTGATGAACTCGGCCCACTCCACGAGCGCCTCGACCATCTCCGACTCGGGCACCACCGCCACGTTGCGGCCCTTCACGAAAAGGTGCCCGCGCTTGTTGCCGGCGGCAATACCGAGGTCCGCCTCGCGCGCCTCACCCGGACCGTTCACGACGCAACCCATGACCGCGATCTGCAGCGGGAGCTTCTTGTCCTCGAATGCGCGCATCGCGCGGTTCGCCACGTCGATCACGTCGATCTCGGCTCGGCCGCAACTGGGGCATGCGATCAGGTCGACGTTCTTGCGCTCGCGCAGGCCGAGGGCCTCGAGCAACTGACGGCCGGCCTTTGCTTCCTCCACGGGGTCCGCCGTCAGGCTGTAGCGGATGGTGTCGCCGATTCCCTCCAGCAACAACGCCCCGATGCCTGCGGTCGCCTTGACCAGGCCGGCCGGCGGCGGGCCGGCCTCCGTGACGCCGAGGTGCAGCGGGATGTCGGTGGTGTCGGCCAGCATGCGGTACGCCTCCACCATCAGCGGCACGTTGCTGGCCTTCACCGAGATCTTGATGAGGTCGAAGTCGACCTCCCTGAAGTACGCAATCTCCTGCATGGCCGATTCCACCATTGCCGCGGCGGTGAGACCGCTGTGCTTCTCGTACAGTGCCGGGTCGAGTGAACCACCGTTCACGCCGATGCGGATGGGAATGTTCCGGTCGCGCGCCTCGGAAGCAACCGCCTTGATGTGCTCGGGCTTGCGGATGTTGCCGGGGTTCAGCCGCAGGCCGTGCACGCCGGCCTCCATGGCAGCGAGCGCCATGCGGTACTGGTGGTGGATGTCGGCGATGATGGGGATCGGCGAGCGCGGGACGATCTGTGCAAGACCCTCGGCGGCTTCCTGTTCGTTGCACGTGCAGCGCACGATGTCGCAGCCCGCGGCGGCCAGCGCGTAGATCTGCTGGAGCGTGCCCTCGACATCGGCCGTCTTCGTGGTGGTCATGGACTGAACCGTGACCGGTGCGCCGCCACCGACCGGAACCTTGCCGACGGTGATCTGACGGGTGGCGCGACGCTCGAACATCGGAACCAAGTGTGGCAGGAAACGGGGCCGAATCAGCCCATGGGGCGGGTGATGTCCAGGTACAGACCTGTGACAAAAAGAATCAGCAACAGACCGACGACCGCCGTGGCGACGGGGACCATCTTGCCGATGTCGGCCCTGTGGACACGCCCCTTGCGGGACCGGATCCGTTCGTACGTGGCGATGGCGGCATGGCCCCCGTCGAAGGGCAGCAACGGGAGCATGTTGAACACGCCGACGAAGACGTTCACGTACGCCAGAAGGCGCAGGATGCCCGACAGTCCGTAGTCCCGACCGACCTGGCCACCGACCTGACTCATGCCGACCACCGTGGTGGGTCGCTTGTCGGCCGGTGCGTCCTTGTCGGTGACCTGTTGCCAGGAGTTCACCGGGTTCAGGACCGTGAACATGCCCGTGAACGAGTCCCGGGCGGTTGCACCGATGTCGCCCACGCTGCGCTGCGCCGCGATGAACGGGTTGAGCTTCCGGTACTCCCAGTCATCGGCGAAGACACCGAGGAATCCTCGACCCGGTACCGAGGGGTTCTCGGCGAGGGTGATGGTGACGTCCTTGCGCGTGCCGTTCTCGAGGAACGAGACCTGCATCTTGTCACCCGGGACGTGACGCGAGATCTGTTCCACGATGCTGTCGTAGGACCCGACCTCCACCCCGTCGATCGAGATGATCTCGTCACCGGGTGTGATTCCCGCGGTGAACGCCGGGCTGGGGTCGAGTGTGTTCAGCACCACCGCCTGGCCGCTGCGGTACTGACCGCCATGGAGCACGTACACGCCGGCGAACAACACGAACGCGATGATCATGTGCATGATCGACCCGGCCGTGATGACGAGCAGACGGCGCGGGTAGGACTTCGACCGGTAGGCACGTGGCTCGTCTGCCTCGTCCACCTCGTCGAGGTTGTTCATGCCGATGATGCGGACGAATGCACCGAGTGGAAGAGCGCGCAGACCGTACTCGGTCTCGCCGCGGCGGAAACTGAACACGCGCGGGCCGAACCCCATGAAGAACTGGGTCGCCTTCATGCCGGTGCGTCGGGCCGTGACGAAATGGCCCACCTCGTGCAGGAAAACCGAGACGAGCAGGCCGACGACGAACACGAACGTCCACGGCGACTTGACCGCGAGGACCGCGAGAGCGACGAGCATGGCGATGCCGACGGCGCGGCCCTGGGGAGTCGAGGATTCGGCGCCGTCATCGACAGCGCCGCCGGCGGCGATCTCGTTGCGGAAGGACTGGTAGAAGTCGCTCATGACGCAAGAACCTCTCGTGCGAGACGACGACCCTCGGCATCGGCCGCGAGGACATCGTCCAGATCCCTGGGCGCCGTTGGGGTGAACCTGTTGACGGCGGACTCGACGGTGCCGGCGATCTCGATCCACGTGATCCGTCCGTCAAGGAAAGCCTCGACGACCACTTCGTTGGCCGCGGACAGTGCCGCCGGCGCGGTCCCACCGCGGCGACCCGCGTCGTAGGCGAGGTCGAGGCACCGGAACGTCTCCCTGTCGGGCGGCTGGAAATCGAGTCGGTCGAGAGTGGACCAGTCGATCCGGCCGTACGGGGTGGCGATGCGGTTCGGCCACCCGAGCGCGTACCCGATGGGAAGCCGCATGTCGGGCATGGAGAGCTGTGCGATGGTGGACCCATCGGTGTACTCGACCATGGAGTGCACGACCGACTGGGGGTGCACCACCACGTCGATGTGCGCGTACGGCGTTCCGAAGAGTTCGTGTGCTTCGATGACCTCTAGTCCCTTGTTCATGAGCGTCGACGAGTCGACGGTGATCTTGGGCCCCATCTTCCACGTGGGGTGTGCCAATGCCTCGTCGCGGGTGACCGACGCGAGGGATTCCCGGGTCCGCCCGCGGAACGGCCCGCCGCTCGCGGTCAGCACGATGCGCGCCACTTCCCTGCCGGAATCGGTGCTCGACCTCATGGCCTGGTGCACGGCACAGTGTTCGCTGTCCACGGGCACGAGGACGGCGCCGGGAGTGGACCTCAGCGGTTGCACCACGGGGCCGGCGGCGATGAGGCTCTCCTTGTTCGCCAGTCCCAGCACCTTTCCCCGGCGGAGCGTCTCCATGGTGACCGGAAGGCCCGCGAAACCGACGACGCCATTGATGACCACATCGGCAACGTCGACCACGTCGGGGAGGTCGGCAGTGACCTGCACACCGGGGAGCGCCGAGGACACACGCGTGCGCGCCTCCTCGGACGACACGACGACCAGTTCGGGCCGCAGGAGCATTGCCTGCTCGATGAGCGCATCGACCGACGATCCTGCCGCGAGGGCGGTGACGACGAAGTGATCGGGCTCGGCGAGCACGACGTCGATGGTCTGGGTGCCGATGGAACCGGTGGAACCGGCAATGGCGACGCGCGTGCGGGTCATCGTGTCAGTGTGTCAGCAATGTCTGCAGCCGCAACGTCGGCCGCCAAGGGTCACGACAGCCAGGGCTGCAGCACCTGCATCAGGTAGTAGACGGACGGGAGCACGAACAGGAAACCGTCGAACCTGTCGAGGACACCACCGTGACCGGCGATGATCGTGCCGAAGTCCTTCACGTCGAGGTTGCGCTTGAACATGGACTCCACAAGGTCGCCCATCGGCGCCATGATCGACACGACGACGGCCAACGCGAGCCACTCGCCCATGTTGTTCCAGGTGCCGTTCTGCGACGCGATGAGACCGGTGACGACGATGGTGGCGACTGCCCCGCCGAGAAGCCCCTCGACCGACTTGTTCGGGCTGACCCACTCGCGCAACGGTGTGCGGCCGGCTGCCGAACCGACGAACAATGCCCCGACGTCGTTCGCGACGACGGCCGCCACGATGATGAATATGGTGTCGGTGCCCACATCGGCACCAGCACCCCCCGCCACGCTCTGGCGGAGGATCAGCGCAGCGAACGAACCGAGCAGACCGATCCAGGTGATGGCCATGTTGGTGATCGCGACGTTCGGCATCGGACCGCTCTGCACGCCGGGGGCGCCGAGGAACCCGATGGATGTGGCAAGGAACCCGAGTGCGAGCACCAGCGGAAGTGCCGCGTCACCCATCCAGTAGGCCGCGAGCGGAGCCGCGACACATGCGACCAGCCCGGCGAATGTCGCAGGACGGTACCCCTTCTCGGTCACCTTGCTGAAGAACTCCACCGCGGCGAGACCGAGCACGGCGATGACGATCAGCATGACGGCTGCGGGGCGCCACATGACGGCACCGATGAAGACCGCGATCAGCACGAGGCCGGTGGTGACGGCCGTCGGCATGTCACGTCCGGCGGCACCCCGTGCGCCGCCGGACG
>JBEDDY010000043.1:0-3179 GCA_041176025.1 Actinomycetota bacterium
CGCCACCCCCGGGTGGTCGTGGTCCCGGTGGTCCCGGCGGAGCACCCGGTGCTCGTCCCGGTTTCCGTCCCGGCCCCGGCTCGCGTCCCGGTCCCGGGTTCCGTCCCGGTCCTGGTGGCGCACGCCCCGGTGGCCCGGGTGGACCTCGTCCGGGTGGCCCTGGTGGTCCCGGCGCTCGTCCCGGTTTCGGTCCGCGTCCCGGTGGACCCGGTGGACCGCGCCCTGGTGGTCCCGGTGCCGGCGGCCCTGGCGGTCCGCGCCCGGGTGGTCCCGGCGGCGGTCCCGGTGGTCCCGGAGGTCGTCCGAACGGACAGCGCCGTGCCCCGCGCAAGAAGTCGCGTGCACGCCGCAGGCGCGAGTTCGACGAGTTGCAGCCGCAGTTCACGAACTACACGAACAGCAACGCTCCGGTGCCCGAGGGCACGGTCATCATCGAGCGTGGTTCGTCCGCGCAGGACTTCGCCCCGAAGCTGAACCGTACGGCCGCTGACGTCGTGCGTTTCCTGCTGGAGCACGGCGAGATGGTCACTGCCACCATGAGCCTCGGCGACGAGCAGATGGAGTTGTTCGCGCTCGAGATCGGTGCCGAGATCCTTCTCGTCGACCCGGGCCAGCAGGAGGAGATGGAGCTCCAGGCACTGTTCGACGACAGTGACGACGATGACGAGACGCTGCAGCAGCCGCGCCCGCCGGTCATCACCGTCATGGGTCACGTCGACCACGGCAAGACCACGCTCCTCGACAGGATCCGTTCCGCGAACGTCGTCGCCGGCGAGGCCGGGGGAATCACCCAGCACATCGGTGCGTACCAGGTGGAGAAGGACGGGAAGAAGATCACGTTCATCGACACGCCCGGTCACGCGGCGTTCTCGAAGATGCGAATGCGCGGTGCACAGGTCACCGACGTCGTTGTCCTCGTGGTCGCGGCCGACGACGGTGTCATGCCCCAGACGATCGAGGCGATCAACCACGCGAAGGCGGCCGACGTGCCGATCGTCGTGGCGGTCAACAAGATCGACAAGGACAACGCCGACCCGCAGCGTGTGCTGACCCAGCTCACCGAGTACGAACTGGTGCCGGAGGCGTGGGGCGGCGACACGATCGTCGTCGAGATGTCGGCGCAGCAGAACCTCGGCATCGACGACCTGCTCGAGCAGTTGAACGTCGTCGCCGAACTCGAGAACCTCACGGCCAACCCCGAGGGGCGTGCCAAGGGCATCGTGCTCGAGGCGAACCTCGACGTCGGCCGCGGTCCCGTCGCCACCGTGCTGGTGGACAAGGGAACCCTGAAGGTCGGCGACCCCATCGTGGCCGGTGCCGCGTGGGGCAAGGTGCGTGCGCTCGTCAACGAGCGCGGCGAGCAGGTCAAGGAAGCCGGTCCGTCGACTCCCGTCCAGGTGCTCGGTCTCTCGTCCGTGCCCCAGGCAGGCGACGAGTTCCGTGCGGCTCCCGACGAGAAGACAGCCCGTACGGTCGGCGAGTCGCGCGAGCACCGCATGCGCGTGCTCAACCAGCGCGGCGACGCCCGCGTGCAGCGCGGCGTGAAGCTGGAGGACATCTTCAGCCAGATCCAGGCCGGTGAAGTGGCCACGTTGAACCTTGTCATCAAGGCCGACGTGCACGGTTCGCTCGAGGCCGTCACCGAATCCCTGCGCAAGCTGGAACGCGACGAAGTGAAGGTGGCGTTCGTGCACCGCGGTGTCGGTGGCATCACCGAAAACGACATCACGCTGGCGGCAACGACCAACGCGACCCTCATTGGCTTCAACGTCCGCCCGGACCGCAAGTCCCGTGAACTGGCCGAGTCCGAGCACGTCGAGATCCGCACGTACGAAATCATCTACAAGCTTCTCGAGGACATGGAACGGGCGATGCTCGGTCTGCTGGCCCCCGAGTTCGAGGAAGTCGTCACGGGCGAGGCCGAGGTGCGCGAGGTTTTCCGTGCCCCGAAGGTCGGCGCCATCGCCGGCTGTCTGGTGCAGACGGGTGTCATCACGCGCGGTTCCAAGGTCCGCTTCCTCCGCGACGGAACGATCATCTGGAAGGGCAGCATCCAGTCGCTGCGTCGCTTCAAGGACGACGTGCGCGAGGTGCGCGAAGGTTTCGAGTGCGGCATCGGTCTCTCCGACTTCCAGGACCTGAAGGCCGGCGACGTCATCGAAACGTACGAAGAGCGGGAAATCGCCCGTACCTGACCATGGTGGACCTCGACTTCTTCCTCGATCCGGTGTGCCCGTGGGCGTGGATCACGTCCCGGTGGGTCACGGAGGTGCGCAACCTCCGTGACTACGACGTGCAGTGGCGGTTCATCTCGCTCAAGTTCCTGAACGAAGAGAAGATGGACTACTCGAAGATGCCCGAGGGCTACGCGGACATCCACATGTCCGGCACCCGCGGACTTCGCGTCGCCGCTCGTGCGCGCGCCGAACAGGGCAACGACGCCGTGGCCACCGTGTACACGGCACTCGGCACCAGCCTGCACAACCTGAAGCAGCGTGACGCCTTCGTCGCGGACCCCGCCGGTCACATGGCCGGCCTTCTCAGCGCGGCCGGCCTGCCGGCCGAGTGGTCGACCGCCGTCGATGACGATTCCTTCGACGCGCTCATCCGCAGCGAGACCGAGCTTGCACTCGAGCGCACCGGCAAGGACGTCGGCACGCCGATCCTCACGTTCAGGCCGGGTGCAGCCGACGAGGCCAGCTTCTTCGGGCCTGTCATCGCCCGCATCCCGCGTGCTGAAGACGCCCTGAAGCTGTGGGACGCGGTCGAGACCGTCGCCACCACCAGTGGCATGGCCGAGCTGAAGCGCTCCCTGCGCGAACGCCCCTCGTTTGACTGACCCGACCTAGTCTTTCGGGGCATGAAGGTCGTCTACACACCCGCCCACCTGAAGCACGACCCAAAGGTCGAACTCGAGCGTTCCGTTGCTCATTCTCCGTGGGAACACATCGGCCGTGGTGAGGTCATCAAGGACGTCCTCTCCGCTGACCCCCGCTTCACCATGGTCGCGCCGACGGCGTGGGGCACGGACCCCATCACGGCGGTGCACGACGCCGGACTGTTGCGGTTCCTCGACGGGGCATGGCAGGAATACCAGAGCGTCGTCGGCGACACACGCGAAGTCGTGCCCGAGGTGTTCCAGATGGCGGGACTTCGCAACAAGATGTCGCCGTACGCGG
>JBEDDY010000044.1:0-15445 GCA_041176025.1 Actinomycetota bacterium
GTTGACCTCCTCGGGTGACAGGTGTCGCCCACCCCCGATGACCCCGTCCTCGTCCACCTTGACCTCGCCGGGCGTGCCGAACGTGACGATCTCGTCGCGAACTCTCACCCGCAGACGGGGGAAATCGTCACCCGTCCCTTCGGACCACTTGAAGTCGATGTCCTTGAATGCGGGGAACTCCCTGGTCCTGCGCCGGTACGCCTTCACCGCGTCCAAGGGCCCGCCGACCGTGCCGTTGATGCCGTGGGTCGAGATGATGATCCGCCCCTTCAGGCCGAGGGATTCGCAGAGTGTGTGTTGCCACAGCCTGATCGCCTCCGGGTCGGCAAGCGGCGTGAACTTGTAATACAGGAGGATCTTCGGGTCTCTGATGGCGCCAAAGATACCGATGCGTCAGCCCCGGGTCACGGGGACCCGGTGCCCGGGTATCTCCTTGCCGTTCGTCTTGATCCTCACCTCGAGGATTCCGTCCTTGTACGAGGCCTTGACGTCGTCGGGCATCGCGATGCGGGGCAGCCGGATGACCCTGCGGAACGACCCGTAACGGAACTCCGAGCGCGTGTGGCGGCCGTCGCGGTTCTCGTCGTGTCGTTCCCGACGGATGCTCAGGTCGACCGTGTCGCCTTCGACGCGCAGGGTGACGTCCTTGTCAGGATCGATCCCGGGGACCTCGGCACGGATGATGTGGTGATGGTCGGACTCCAGCTCCTCGATGCGAATGTGCGTGTCGGTGTCGGGTGCCTCCAGCATCGCGGGCCAGACGGTTCCCGGCCATGCGAGCCATGGGTTGGCCCAGTCCGGGGTGCGGCTGGGTGTGGTGATGAGGTTCATGAGCTGTCCTTTCTGTCGCTTCGACGGTGAAAGTACAGACCCGGTGCCCGGCAGGGAACCCCTCGGGGTGAATCAGGTACGTGTGTTCACGTACAACGCAGGATGCAGGACTGCCATCCCCACAGTCGCAGTCCTGTGCCGTCGTGTGTGTCGCCGGTGTTGTCGATGACGGTCTGCGTGACAGTCAGTCCGGCGGGCACCTGCCACTCGACGGGTTCGGTCGACCAATTCATCACCACGAGCATCTTCTCGTCGCCGAGGGTCCGCGTGTACGCGAACACCGTCTCGTGTTCCGGGTCCACGTCGGCGTACGAGCCGTGCACCAGCACCTCGTTGTGCCTCCGAATGTCGATCAACCTCCGGTACCAGTGGTACACCGAATGGGGATCGTCCGTGGCGGACTGTGCGTTGACGGTGTCGTGGTTCGGGTTGACGGCGAGCCAGGGAGTCCCGGTGGTGAACCCACCGTGCATCTCGTTCGACCACTGGACGGGGGTGCGCGCGTGGTCGCGGCTGTTCAGGCGCAGGTGAGTGATCAGTTCCTCCGCGGTCGTCCTGCCCGTGAGGACGAAGTCCTTCCAGAGCCCCTTCACCTCGACGTCGTCGAACTGTTCGATGGTGGTGAAGGGGTAGTTGGTCATTCCGATCTCGTCTCCCTGGTAGACGAACGGAGTCGCGCGCTGGGTGAGGATGTAGGTGGCGACGGTCTGCGCGGACGGCGTGCGCCACTCGGGTGAGTCGTTGCCGAACACCGAGACGATGCGCGGGCTGTCGTGGTTGCTGAGGAAACTGGTGCCCCATCCGTGCTCGCCGCACGCGGTGTCGAGGCGCGCATTGATGGCCTTGAACTGCCGCAGGGTCCACGGGTCGGACTTCCACCCCCTGCGGTCGATGCGCACGAGGTCGAACTGGAAGATCATGGAGAGCTCCCGGCGGCGCGAGTCGACGAACAGCGGTGTGTCCTCGACGGTGACACCGGCTGCCTCGCCGATGGCGACCGCGTCGTACGGTGCCAGGACCTCGCGGTGCATCTCCTGGAGGAACTCGTGCACGCGTGGTCCGGACGCCCACACCCTGCCCTGGTTCCTCAGCTGGTCGGGGGTGAGATCCGGGAGGCCCGGTTGTTTGGAGATGAAGGGAATGACGTCCATGCGGAATCCCGCGACGCCCTTGTCCAGCCAGAACCTCATGAGGTCGTGGACCTCGCGCCGCACGTCGTCGACCTCCCAGTTCAGGTCGGGTTGCTTGACAGCGAAATAGTGGAGGTACCACTGATCCGTGATCTCGTCGTGCTCCCAGGCCGACCCGCCGAAGAACGACCTGTAGTTGTTAGGGGGACCGCCGTCCCGGCCGTCACGCCAGACGTACCAGTCGCGCTTCGGGTTGTCCCGGGACGACCTGCTCTCCACGAACCAGGCGTGCTCGTCACTGCTGTGGTTCACCACCAGGTCGATGACGAGCCGGATGCCGCGTTCCTTCAGCGCGGCAAGGAGTCTGTCGAAATCCTCCATGGTCCCGAACTCGGCCATGACGCGGCGGTAGTCGCGCACGTCGTATCCGTTGTCGGCGTTCGGGCTGTCGAAGTGGGGGCTGAGCCAGACGGTGTCGACACCCAGACCGGCGATGTGGTCGATGCGCGAGATGATGCCGTTGATGTCCCCGATCCCGTCGCCGTTCGAGTCCATGAAGGACCTCGGGTAGACCTGGTAGACGACCGCGTTCTTCCACCACGGGTGCACTGACATGGGCCAATCGTAGGGCGGTGCCCGCCGGTGCATGCAATGTCGGCTTGACTGGTCAGATGGGATTCAGGTGGGGCATCGCATCGACGGGGAACATCGCCGGTGCATTCGCGCGTGGTCTCGCCAGCGTTGCCGACGCGACACTCGACGCCGTCGGGAGCAGGAGCATCGGTTCGGCACGGCGCTTCGCGGAGGAACACGGCGTTCCGCGTGCGCACGGTTCCGTCGAGGAGCTCGCTGCGGACGGGGGGATCGACGTCGTGTACGTGGCGGGCGTGCATCCCGTGCACATGGAGCACGCGGTCATGCTGCTCGAGTCCGGCAAGCACGTTCTCGTGGAGAAGCCGATGGCCATGACGGCCGCGGAGGCGGACCGCATGATCGATGCATCCCGTTCGGCCGGCCGTTTCCTGATGGAGGCGATGTGGATGCGGTTCAACCCGCTGCACGTCGAGATCGAACGCCGCATCTCGGCGGGGGAGTTCGGCGCCGTGCGCCGCATCACGAGCGACTTCAGTTTCGACAGGCCGTTCGACCCTGCACACCGGTTGTTCGACCCGGTGAAGGGCGGCGGGGCACTGCTGGACGTCGGCATCTACCCGCTCCACCTTGCCTGGTGGCTGCTCGGTCGGCCCGACGACCACACGGCCACGGGTCGTCTGGGTCCGACGGGCGTGGACGACAGCGTGAGGATCGAGTGCCGGTGGTCGAGCGGGGCAGAGGCAGTGCTGACCTGCGGCACCCGCGAGGCAGGGTCAATGGAGTCGGTGATCGAGTGCGAGGGCGCCGTGATCACGATCGGCGCGCCCTCGCATGCCCAGAACAGGGCCAGCATCAGCAGGGACGGGATGGTGGAACAGGTCGAGATGGCTCCCGCCTCGTTGCACCACCAGGTGCTCGAGGTGCACGACTGCCTGTCGGCCGGGCTGACCATGAGTGACCGCATGACCCATTCCGACAGCCGGGCGATCCTCGCGATGATGACCGAGATCGTCGGGTCCTTGTCTGCCGGGTGACGTCATCCATGCGATGCCGACCTGCACTTCGTGGTTGCAGAGTGCAACAAAACCCTTTGTGGCATTGAGAAATGGACAAAAAGTTTCGAGCGGATGGGTGACAAGAGACACCCCGTCGCCTAATGTGACTGCAGTCACCGATACCGCGTGGCATACCTATTGGGGGGTAACACATGAAATTCATGAGCAGGAAGAAGTGGGGTGCCGCACTCGCCGTTGCAATCGCAGCGTCGACCGTCGCGAGTTCCTCACATGCAGCCGGTGCGAAGCCGGCCGCGTCAAAGCAGGGCGGTGAGATCTCGGTCGGAATCCTGAACACGATCTCCGGCTGGTGCTTCTCGAACGCACTCACGGGTGACGCACTCGGTGCCACGCGCATGGTGTACGAGAGCCTCGTCGAGCGCGATTCGAAGGGCAACTTCATCCCGCACCTGGCATCCAAGTGGGTCTCGTCCGAGGGCGGCAAGGTGTGGACGTTCACGCTGCGCCCCGGCATCAAGTACTCGAACGGTGAGGACTTCAACGCCACGTCCGTCAAGCAGAACATCGACATCGGCCGTGGCCTCGCCACTGCCCCCGGTTTCAACAGCAAGTACGGCTCGACCGGCATCGGCGTGAACGCCAACATCATGAGCGTCGAGGCAGTCGACGCAGTGACCGTCAAGATCACGCTCGAGCGTCCCGACAACGACTTCATCGGTCTCATGTACCGTGCCGGCCGTTACGTCATGCGCGCACCTGCCCAGATCGCGGACCCGAACACCTGTGCCACCAACGGCATCGGCACCGGACCGTTCAAGATCGAGTCCTACAACCCGAACGAGCTGGTCGTCGTGCGCAACCCGCTGTACTGGCGCAAGGATGCAAAGGGCGAGCAGCTGCCGTACCTGAACAAGATCACCGTGATCGTCGTCAAGGAAGCGTCACAGCGCGCAGCAGCCGTCCGCAAGGGCAACCTCGACGCTGCGTCGTTCACCACTGGTGAGGCGACGTTCGTGAAGGACCTGCGCAACCGCAAGTCAGTGGTCACCGAGTACGCCGGCAATGTCGGCTCGTGGGGCCAGTGGGTGCCGAACCAGAACAAGGCCGGCTCCCCCTTCAAGTACCAGAACTGCCGCCTCGCGGCCGCATTCGCCATCGACTGGCAGACCTACAACAAGGTCCGCTTCAAGGGTCTCGGCGTCTACTCCGGCTCGATCGTGGGCAAGGACCACATCATGTACACCCGCAGCGGTGCCCCCACGTACAACGTGGCGAAGGCCAAGGAATACGTGGCGAAGTGCAACGCCGACCTCACGGCAGCCGGTGTCACCGGTGGCTTCAAGGTCACGTTGTACGCCGACACCAGCACCCAGTCGCTGAACAACACCAAGGAAGTCCAGAAGTACATGGAGGCCGCAGGCATCACCATGAACCCGATCTACCAGGCTGAGTCCGCAGTGCTGATTGCCGCCATCTACCGCGCGGCGGGCAACACCTACGACTTCGCCGAGGGCACCCCCGCTGAGGGTCCCGGTTCGGGCTACGTCCTTCCGTTCTTCGTGACGGGTGCATTCCCCACGAACTCCACCAACCCGATCGCCTCGTCGGCGCTCGGCAAGGGCTACAACAAGGTGATTGCGCTCGGCAACCACAGCGACACGCAGGTGGACACCCTCCTGTACGCCGCACAGGCCGAGCCGAACGCCGCGTTGCGCAAGAAGAAGTTCCAGGAGGCAACGGCCTACATCCAGTCGACCGGCACCGCCATCCCGACTCTCCACACGGCGACCTACACGTTCGTGAACAAGAAGTCGAAGCTCGGCGGCATCGGCCTCTTCAAGAACCCCGATGGCAAGACCTTCGCACCGACGAAGGACATCAAGGGCTTCGAGTGGACGGGAATCTGGCAGAACCGCTGACCGGTTCCTGACACAGTCCGCGAAGGGGCGGTGGTCTCCGGACCACCGCCCCTTTTCGTTGTCAGGCACGTGTTCGGCACCTGTGATGTGACCGTTTAGGGTTGCGGGCATGAAGGTTGCCCTCACGATCATCGACCACCTGCGACGCGCCGAACTGGTCTACGGAGACCGGATCGCCGTCATCGACGAAACCGACCAGCCGGCTCCATCCTGGGGGTCGTTGACGTACCGGGAGATGGCGGACAAGGCACGGGCCCAGGCGGCGGGTCTGGATGCGCTCGGGGTGCCGCACGGTGCCCGCGTGGCGGTGGTCAGCCAGAACTCGGCGCGGCTGTTGACGTCCTTTTTCGGGGTGAGCGGCTACGGCCGCGTTCTCGTGCCGATCAACTTCCGTCTCGTTGCCGAAGAGGTGAAGTACATCGTGGAGCATTGCGGCGCGGAGGTGCTGATCGTCGACCCGGAACTGGACGAGGCACTGTCCGACGTTCCCGTGAGGCACCGTTTCGTGATCGGGGCAGAGTCGGATGCCGTCCTCTACAGGCACGGCGTCGAGCCGCAGCCTTGGGAGCCCGACGAGGACGCGACGGCGACGATCAACTACACGAGCGGCACAACGGCGCGGCCGAAGGGTGTCCAGTTGACCCATCGCAGCCTGTGGGTCAACTCGGCAGTGTTCGGGTGGCAGATCGGCGTCAGCGACCGCGACACGTACCTGCACACGCTCCCTCAGTTCCACGTGAACGGCTGGGGAATGGTCTACGCCGTCACGGCCATGGGCGGAACGCACGTGATCCTGCGGAAGGTGGACGGCCCCGAGATCCTGAAGCGCATCTCAGCGCACGGCATCACCCTGCTGTGCGGGGCGCCGGCCGTCGCGAACATGATCCTCGACGCGGCCCCCGGCGCCGACACGTGCCGCGACCGCGTCCGCATGGTTGTCGCCGGTGCACCGCCGCCCACGAAGACCATCGAACGCATCGAGACGGAGCTGGGCTGGGAGTTCGTGCAGATCTACGGTCTCACCGAGACGTCGCCGCTGCTGACGATGAACCGCACGCGCAAGGAGTGGGTGGATCTGCCTGTGGCCGAGAGAGCCGCGAGGCTCGGTGCTGCCGGCGCCCCGGCGCTCGGTGTCGAGGTCCGCACCGACGAGCACGGTGAGGTCCTGGCGCGCGGCAACACCGTGATGGAGGGCTACTGGAACCAGCCCGAGGAGACGGCAAAGGCGATAGTCGACGGGTGGTTCCACACGGGCGACGGCGGCAACATCAGCGATGCCTCGTACCTCACCATCGCGGACCGCAAGAAGGACGTCATCATCTCCGGTGGCGAGAACGTGTCATCCATCGAGGTGGAGGACGCGGTCTTCTCCCACCCTGACGTCGCCGAGGTGGCCGTGATCGGGATTCCCGACGAGAAGTGGGGAGAGCTCGTGTTCGCGCTCGTCGTCAAGACCCCCGGTTCGACGCTGACCGAGGACGAACTGATCGCCCATGTGAGGACGAAGCTGGCGGGGTACAAGTGCCCGAAGCGGATCGAGTTCCGCGACGAACTGGCGCGCACCGCGACCGGGAAGTTGCAGAAGTTCAAGTTGAGGGCGCCGTACTGGGAGGGATTCACCCGTCAGGTGAACTGACGTCGAAGCGCACCTGCGGCTCAGGCGGGCCAGTAGGCGTCGCGGAGCAACCGCTTCTTCAGTTTGCCGTGTGCCTCCCGCGGCAGGGCATCGTGGAAGTCGACGGACCTCGGGCACTTGAAACCCGCGAGCCGCTCTCGTGACCATGAAATCAACTCCTCTTCCGAGAGAGTCGCGCCGGGTTCCAGTTCGACGGCAGCCTTCACCTGCTGTCCGAACTCGGGGTCGGGGATCCCGAACACGGCGACATCGCGGATGGAGGGGTGCTGGCTGAGAACGCCCTCGATCTCTGCGGGGTACACGTTGACGCCTCCGTTCAGGATCAGGTCGACACGCCTGTCCACCAGGTACATGTAACCGTCCTCGTCGAGGTACCCCACGTCGCCCACGGTGAAGCGGCCGTCGGGGAGTTGTGCGTTGCGGGTCTTCTCCTCGTCACCGTGGTACCTGGGAGCGCCGTCATCTCTTTTGAAATAGAGCGTCCCGATGGTCCCGGGCGGGAGGTCCCGGCCATCGTCCCCGACGACGGAGATCCGGAGCGTGGGGTTCGGCTTGCCGACGGTGCCTGGTCTGTCCATCCAGTCCCGGCTGGTGCACACGACCGGCCCCGTGCCCTCGGAGCTGCCGTAGAACTCCACGATGCACGGCCCGAGCATGTCGATCAGCCGCTGCTTGGCCCACGGCGGGCACGGTGCGGCCGTGTGGGCGATCCACTGCAGAGCGGACAGGTCACGCGATGTGAACGCACTGTCGTCGAGCTTGGCGAGACGCACCATGAGGGTGGGAACGAGCGGTGCGCTGGTGACGCGACGTGACTCGACGAGGTCCAGGAACCGTCCGGCATCGAAGCGGTCATCAACCAGCAGGGAGTGCCCGCGGTTCAACGCGGCGCCGAGCACGCCTGCGCCGAAGGCGTGGTACAGCGGCGTTGAGACGTACATCAGGCCCTCCTCGGGCATCTGCACGAAACCACCCCAGGTCCGCATGCCGGTGCCCCAGCGTTCGAGGGGGACGCCCTGGTCGGGGCGCACGACCCCTTTTGATGCACCTGTCGTACCGCCCGTGTACTGCAGTGGTGACCCGGCGACCGTGTTCGTCGGCGCACTGTCGGGCTGGCTGTCGCGCCATGCCTCGTACGTGGACCCCACCACGAGAATCCGTTCGGGGGTGATCCCCACCGAGGCCGCGGCCTCCCTGCCCGTTTCCTCCAGGGATTCGTCGACCACCAGGAACGTGGCACCGCTGTTCTCCAGCAGGTAGACGAGTTCGGGAACCGTGAGATGCCAGTTGAGCGGCACGTACTTCGTGCCGGCCATGGTGTTGCCGAGGAACATCTCGACCCATGCCGTGCTGTTGTGGGCGAGGATCGCCCATGTGGCGCCGTCAGTGATCCCCGCCGACGCGAGTCCGTTCGCGACGCGGCGTGCGTGTGTCTCGAGCTGCTCCCAGGTGAGCGTGGTGGTGCCGTCGTCCACCGCAACAGATCCAGGGGCGGACCGGGTGAGGGGCAGCAGCGGCAATGTCATGAGCCGGGTCAGAGCGAGGGGAACGCGAGCCGGAGATCGCGCTTCAGGATCTTGCCCGAGGCATTGCGGGGGATGGCGTCGACGAAGCGGACGGCCACCGGCATCTTGAACCGTGCGAGCTTGCCGTCACAGAACGAGATGACCGCCTTGTCGTCGAGCGAAGGGTCCTTCCTGACGACCACGGCAATCGGCGATTCGCCCCACTTCTCGGACGGCACTCCGATCACCGCGACGTCCGCGACGCCGGGGCAGGCGAGGATGACGTTCTCGATCTCGGCGGGGTAGACGTTCTCGCCGCCGGAGATGATCATGTCCTTCAGCCTGTCCTGGATGAAGATGAATCCTTCCTCGTCGCGGATTCCCATGTCACCGGAGTGGAACCACTCGCCCCTGATGGCCTCGGCCGTGGCGTCGGGCCGGTTCCAGTACCCGGTCATGATGTGGTCACCCTTGATGACGATCTCGCCCGACTCGTGGTCGTCGCACTCCGTGCCGTCAGGCCGAACAACCTTCACCTCAGTGTGGAAGTAGCTCTTGCCCGTCGAACCTGCCTTGCGGATGGCGATGTCCGGCGTGGTCACGCATGCGGGGCCACAAGTCTCCGTCAACCCGTACACCTGGTGGATCTCGATGCCCATCTCGACGTACTGGTTGATCAAGGTGACGGGGACGGGCGCAGCACCGCTGAGGAACCAGCGCACGGATGACTTGTCGTGTGCTGCGGGGTCGAACGTGACACGCATGGCCTGGAGCATCGCGGGCACGAGGAGTGCGTTGTTGATCTTCTCCTGCGTGACGAGTTCCCATGCCTTCGTGGGGTCGAACGACCTCATGAGAATCTGGGCAAGACCCCGGTACGTGGTGACGATGGCCGGGGTCAACGAGCCCACGTGGAACAGGGGCATCGGGTTGAGGTACCGGTCACCGATGGAGAAGTCACTGCTGACGTTCAGGGTGGTGAGTGCGGCGAACTGCGTGTTGTGGGTGTGCATGACCCCCTTCGGGAGCCCTGTCGTGCCCGAGGTGTACATGATGTAGAGGAGGTCGTCGTTGGAGGCCGTGATGACGGGTTCGGTCGTCGGCTGTGGGTCGACCAGGGAGTCGAACTCCCGCGCGAATGACGGTGTCGCATCCGGGCTGCCGACATGGATCCAGTGCGCGATGTCGGTCCTGTCCCCGCGTGACTGGAGCTCGGTGACCGTGGCCAGGAACTCCTCGCCGTAGAACAGCACCGTGGACCCCGAGTCCTTCAGGATGAACTCCAGCTCGTCGGGGACGAGACGCCAGTTCAACGGCACGACGACGCCCCCGAGCTTGGCGACGGCGAAAAAAGCGGTGATGAACTCGTGGGAGTTCATCATGAGGAGGGCGACCCTGTCTCCCTTCTTGACCGCGGGGGAGATCGCGTTGACGACCTGGTTCGTCCGCTCGTTCAGTTGGCGGTAATCGAAACGACGTCCGGCGGCGACGTCGTACAGTGCCTCCAGGTCGGGGTTGATCTGGGCACGCTTGGTGAGGAGTTGACCGATGTTGACCTGCATGTGCCCATTGTGGCACGGGTGGTGGCCGTCAGCGGACGTAGGTGACGCCCCCGTCGACGATGAGCGTCGAGCCGAGGACGTAGTCGCCCGCGCGGGATGCCAGGTACACGGCGGCCCCGGCCATGTCCTCGGTGGTGCCGATTCGCCGGGCGGGGATGCCGGCCGAGATCGCGTCGCCGTGGTCGCGTGCGGCCTTGTTCATCTCCGAGGCGAACGCGCCCGGCGCGATGGCAGTCATCACGATGTTGTCCTTCGCGAGTTGGATTGCCATGCGCTTCGTCATGTGGATGAGACCGGCCTTGCTTCCCGCATACGAGTAGGTCTCGAGCATGTTCACGGAGATGCCGTCGATGGAGGCGATGTTGATCACCTTCGCGAGGTGGTCGTTGCGCACGCCTGCCTTCAGCAGAGGAGTGAGTTCGCGCGTGAGGAAGAAGGGGGCCTTCAGGTTGAGGTCGACGACCTTGTCCCAGCCTGCCTCGGGGAACGTGTCCCACGCCTCGCCCCACGCTGCACCCGCGTTGTTGACGAGGATGTCGAGTGCTTGCTCACGCTTCCCGATCTCGGCGACGAGGGCCTTGATCCCCTCGAGTGTCGACACGTCACCGGGAATGGAGATGCACTCGCCGTACTGGCTGAGCTGGCGGGCTGCTTCGTCACACTGGGACGCCTTGCGGGCAGAGATGTAGACACGGGCGCAACCGAACTCCAGCAGACCCTGGGCGATCATGAATCCGATGCCGCGGGATCCACCCGTGACCAGGGCAACGCGACCATCAAGGGAGAAAAGGTTCTTCATGCGTTCGACTGTAAACGCTTGCCGAGTGCCGAGACGACACAGAATCCGAGCAGTCCTCCGACGATCCAGCCCGCCACGATGTCGCCGAACCAGTGGACACCGAGCACCATCCGCGCGATCCCGGCAAGCAGGGCCCCGACCACCGAAAGGGTGCGCCAGACAGCGCAACGGGGGGAGTCGGTGACGAGCACCCACGCTGTCGCTGCCAGTGCCGCTGCGTACGCCGCGTGTCCCGAGGGCATGGAAGCAGACGAGACCTCCACCAGGGCAGTGATGACGGGAGGCCTGTCGCGGTCGAAGAGAGTCTTCAGCAACCTGACGACCACGAAGGTGGGGAGCATGGCGACAGCCGGACCGAGGGTCGTGACGGTGCGTTTCCCAGACGCAGACCCGTAGAGCAGGACGAGCACCGCGAACGGCAGGAGGACGGTTTCGTCGCCGACCGTTGCGAACACCCGTGCGATGTCGACCACCAACGACGGACGGTGCTCCACGAAGAACTGCCACAGCTCACGTTCCATCACGTGGACCGGGTGCTGCGCGCCCTATTGCAACGGGTGGTGGCAGGCCACGAAATGGTTCGGGGCCACCTCTCGGAGCTGGGGCTCCTCTGCGGCGCACTGCTCGCTGGCCATGGGGCAGCGGGTGCGGAACCTGCAGCCGCTCGGCGGGTTCATCGGTGACGGCGGCTCGCCCTGGATGCGCCCGCCCTCCGGCTTGCGTGTCGGGTCGGGGATCGGCACCGAGGCAACGAGGGCCTTCGTGTAGTGGTGACGGGTGCGCTGGTAGAGGTCGTCAGGTGTCGCCACCTCGCACACCTTGCCCAGGTACATCACCATCACGCGCGTGCTGATGGTCTTGACCACCGCGAGGTCGTGCGAGATGAAGATGAGGGTGAGACCGTAGCGGTCCTTCATGTCCTGCAACAGGTTGAGGATCTGGGCCTGCACCGACACGTCGAGTGCCGACACCGGCTCGTCACAGATGATCATGGTGGGGTCGAGTGCCAACGAACGGGCGATGCTGATGCGCTGGCACTGGCCGCCGGAGAACTCGTAGGAGTGGCGCTCGCGCACGACGGCAGGGTCGAGGTTCACGGCCTGCAGGAGTTCGTCGATCTTCTGGTTGATCTCTGTCTCGTTGCCCTTCTTCCACACACGGAGAGGCTCGGCGAGCGTCTCCGCCACGTTCATGCGCGGGTCGAGCGAGCTGATCGGGTCCTGGAAGATCATCTGCATCGCCGGGCGCATGTCGCGCAGCTCGTCACCCTTCAGCTTGGTGAGGTCCTTCGAGAGGAACACGACCGAACCGCTGGTCGGCTTCGGGATCTGCAGGACGGCCTTGCCGAGGGTGGACTTGCCACAACCCGACTCACCGACGATGGCGAGTGTCTCCCCGCGAACCAGGTCGAAGCTGACGCCCGAGACCGCCTTCACGACCTTGTTCTTGCCGAGGTTGAATTCCACGGTGAGGTCATCAACGACCAGCACCCGGTCCCCGTCGGGCCGCATGTGGGCCTTTCCGCTGCCAGCCATTACTTTGCTCCTCCGATAGGGAACCAACAACGATAGAAGTGGTTGTTGCCGCCGTCGACCAGCGCCGGCTTCTCCGCGCGGCACTTGTCCTGCACGTACGGGCAACGGTTGGCGAACGCACAACCCGGCTCGTCCTTCGTGGGGTCGGGCAGTCGGCCCTCGATCACCGGCAGGCGGGTGCCGGTCGGTGTCTCGAGACGCGGAATCGACTTCAGGAGCGCCTCGGTGTAGGGCATCTTCATGTTGGCGAAGAGGTCCTTCGTGGGCGCGTACTCGACGAGGTCACCGGCGTACATCACGGCGATCTTGTCCGTGTGGCCGGCCACGACACCGAGGTCGTGGGTGACGAGGATCATCGCGGTGTTGAACTCCTCACGGAGCTCGTCGAGCAGTTCCAGCACCTGCGCCTGCACGGTCACGTCGAGAGCCGTGGTGGGCTCGTCCGCGAAGAGCAGTTCCGGGTTGCACGACACCGCGATCGCGATCATGATGCGCTGGCGCATTCCGCCGGACAACTGATAGGGGAACTTGCGCAGCATCGCCTCGGGATCGGGGATGCGCACGCGCTTCAGGAGCTCGATGGCGCGGGCCCTGGCTGCCTTCTTGTCCATGCCGAGACGCACGGTGAGGCTCTCTGTCACCTGTGAACCGATGCGGCGCACGGGGTTGAGGGCAGTCATCGGGTCCTGGAAGATCATGGCCATTCCGGTTCCCCAGAGGTTGCGCACCTCGTCCTTCGGGAGCTGGGAGATGTCTGTGCCCTGGTACCAGATGGCACCGGTGCGCACGGCAGTTCCGGGCAGCAGGCCCATGGTGGCCCGCGAGAGGACGGTCTTGCCCGAACCTGACTCGCCCACGACGCCGAGGCTCTCGCCGGCCTGGAGCTCGACAGTGACGTCGCGCACGGCCTTCAGGAGACCGCGCGGTGTCTTGAACGAGACGTTCAGGTTCTCCAGTTTGAGAAGTGTGGTCATATCTTTGCCTCTCGTAGGTCGAGCTTGCTGCGGACGTAGTCACCGAACCAGTTGCTGGAGATCACCGTGAAGGCGATGCACAGCGACGGCATGTACACCTCGTGCGGGCTGAAGGCGATGTTGCCACGGCCGTTCGCCAGCATGGAACCCCACGATGCACCACCGGGCACGCCGATTCCGAGGATGGAGAGCGATCCCTCCACGATGATGACCGAGCCGATCGCGAGGAACGCGATGGCGAGAAGTGCCGGTGCGACGTTGGGCAGGATGTGCTTGCGGATGATGGTGAAGTTGCGGGTGCCCATCGACTTCGATGCGATGACGAACTCGCGGCCCGACCACTGCAACGTGCTGGCACGTGCGATGCGACCGAGGATCGGGATGATGACGATCGTCAGCGAGAGCATCAGCACCATGACGCGGCGGCTGGTTGTTGCCGGGTGGTCGGCGTCGGAGTAGGCGAGCACCGACAGCAACGCGAGCGACAGAACCAGGTTCGGGATGGAGAGCATCACGTTGAAAACGCCGGTGACGATGGTGTCGAACTTCCCCCGGTAGTAGGCCGAGGTGATGCCGATGAAGGATCCGATGCTCCCGCCGAGCAACACCGCGACGAAGGAGACCGACGCCGAGATCTTGGCGCCGTTCACCAGACCGGCGAGCATGTCGTAGCCGTCCTGCGTCGTGCCGAGGATGTGTCCCGACGTCCCGGGACGCGAACCCAGGTAGTCGTAGAACGACTCGTCCCACGCGGGGAGGGGGAGGAGTGGTCCGAAGATCGCGGCCAGGACGACGATCGACAGCCAGGAGCCGGCGATGTAGAAGCCGATCGGCCGCTTGCGCTTCTTCTTTTCCTTGGTGGGTTCGGTCACATTGGTCTCCGGATCCTGGGTTGTGTTGGCAAGCGTTTGGTCAGACACGGCGTTCCCTCGTTCGGGGGTCGATGACGTTCGTGAGAACGTCGATCAGGCTGTTGAAGAAGACGTACCCGAAGGAGATGATCGCGATGAGTGTCTGCATCGCGATGACCTGACGGGCGCCGATCGAGTAGAAGATCTCGTACCCGATCCCCGGGATGACGAAGATCGTCTCGATGACGATGGTGCCGCCGATGAGGCCGCCCATGTTGAGCGCCGCCGACGTGAGAAGCGTGGTGCTCGACGGACGGAACACGTGACGCCACAGCACCCTCCGGTCCGAGATGCCCTTCGACGCGGCCATGGTGACGTAGTCGTCCTTCAGGGTGGCGATGACGTCGGTGCGCAACAGGCGCGTGTACGACGACGTGAGTCCCACCGCGATGCTGAGCACCGGCAGGATCATGAGCTTCAGGTGCTGGAGAAGGTCATCGCTGGGCTTCACGTATCCGATGGGGTCGACCCACCCGAGCTGCACGGCGAAGATCAGGGAGAGGATCAAGGCCAGGGCAAAGCCGGGGAAGGAGACGAGGGTGAACAGGGTGCTGGAGACGATGCGGTCGAACCGCCCGTTCTCCTTGTAGGCAGAGATCAGGCCGAGCGGGATCGCAAGTACGAGCGCGACGATCTGTGCGTACACGATCAACTGCAGCGTGACGGGCAGTGTCATCTGGATGACTTCGGAGAGCGGCCGCTTGCCGCCGTTCAGGTAGTAGTACCCGAAGTCGCCGCTGAGCAGGTTGCTGAACCAGTTCCACCAGTAGCCGAGGATGCCGGCGTCGAGATGGAGTTCGCGGCGGATCTCGGCGATGATCTCGGGTGTGCCCGAGCCGGCAACGAGCAACGCCGCAGGGTCACCGGGAAGCAACCACGTGAGACATGCGAGCAGGAACGACGAGATCGTGACAATCACGGCGAGTCCCACTAGACGTTTTGCCAATAGACGCAGAATGTCCATTTTCCCCCCTGTTTGAAGATGAATCGTATTACAGAGAAGGGGCGGCATCCCAGTTGGTTGGCGCCCCGC
>JBEDDY010000045.1:0-2789 GCA_041176025.1 Actinomycetota bacterium
TCGCGACACCACGCCGTCCTTCGTGAGGATCGGGATCATGAAGGGGAGGACGTGCACCAGGTGGGGTGCGTTGCGGCGGAGTCGCTTGCGCTCGTGCAGAGCCTCGTAGACGAGACGCACGTCGCCCTGCTGCAGGTACCTCAGGCCGCCGTGGATCAGCTTCGACGATTTGGACGAAGTGCCGGACGCGAAGTCATCCCGCTCGACGAGAGCGGTCGAGTACCCGCGGCTGGCGGCGTCGAGTGCCGTGCCCGCACCGGTGATCCCGCCGCCCACGACGAGGATGTCGAAGGTGGTCGATTCCAGGCGGTCGAGGGACCGTGCCCGTTGGAATGTTTGGTCGGCAGACGCTGTTGTCATCGCTGCCGAGCCTATGGCGGTCCCGTGTTGCGTACGGTCCCCGTGTGACCTTGATAACAACAATTGTTAGTTCGCAATCATTGCAAATTAGATGGAACCTCGTTAACTTGTCTGCATGCGCTCACCAGAGGAACTCACGGTTGCATTCCGCGCCGCAGGACTGAAGGTGACCCCGCAGCGCCAGTTGTTGTTCCGCTTGCTGTTCAACAACGACACCCATCCCACGGCGGACACGTTGTTCACCGCAGCTTCCGGGGTCATGCCCGGTATCTCGTTGCGCACCGTGTACCAGACCCTCACCGAGCTCGCCGAAATGGGCGAGATCCAGATGGTCGACGTGGGCACGGGCTCGCACAGGTTTGACCCGAATGTCACTGGTCATCACCATGCGGTCTGCGACCAATGCGGTGCGGTGCAGGATGTCTACGTGAAGCGGACCCCCGAACCATCGGCCCCCCACGGATTCTCGGTGAACGATGCCCACATCGTGTACCGCGGTCAGTGCGCCGAGTGCTCGACCCGCGCCGCGTAGGCGACACAACCACAACCACCCCAATGAAAGGAATCCGGTCATGCCAAGCCTGAAGGGCACCAAGACCCACGAGAACCTGCTGGAGGCGTTTGCCGGCGAGAGCCAGGCCAACCGTCGCTACCTCTGGTTCGCACAAAAGGCAGATGTCGAGGGTTACCCCGACGCAGCTGCACTGTTCCGTTCCGTCGCCGAAGGCGAGACCGGACACGCACACGGCCACCTCGAGTACCTGGCTGAAGTTGGCGACCCCGCCAGCGGCGAGCCGATCGGTGAGACCGAGGCCAACTTCAAGGCGTCGATCGCCGGTGAGACCTACGAGTACACCCAGATGTACCCCGGGTTCGCCAAGACCGCACGCGACGAAGGATTCGACGAGATCGCCGACTGGTTCGAGACGCTCGCACGCGCCGAGAAGAGCCACGCCGGCCGTTTCGGTGAGGGCCTCGCAGCCCTCTGACCTCCAACGCAGCATTGCGTTGACGACATGACGAACGGGCGGCCACTACTTCAGGTGGTCGCCCGTTCACATGTGACACCCCACCTTCACCACCGGGAAAGCACGACGACATGACAATCACCTACGACCCGAAGCACCCGAAGTACCTCGACGAGGCGGACGTGCGCGAGGAACTCACGCGTGTCTACGACCTCTGCCACGGGTGCCGTCTGTGCTTCAAGTTCTGCTCGTCGTTCCCCACGCTCTTTTCGTATGTCGACAAGCACGAGGACCAGGACGCCGGTCGGTTGACGCCCGCCGAGCAGGACCAGGTCATCGACGAGTGCTTCCAGTGCAAGCTCTGCTACGTGAACTGCCCGTACATCCCCGAACTCCACGAATGGGCGCTTGACTTCCCGCGCCTCATGCTCCGGGCCCAGGCCATGCGTCATGCCACCGGACAGGTCACGCTCCGCAAGCGTGCCACCACCACGATCATGGGCCACACCGACGCCGTCGGGACCATCGCCAGTGCGGCCGCGCCGATCACCAACAAGGTCATGGGCGCCAGGCCCAACTCGATCGTCCGCAAGGCCGTCGCTGCGACTGCCGGTGTGTCTGCCGTGCGTCTGCTCCCGCCGTACGCGAAGGAACGCTTCAGCACCTGGTTCAAGAAGCGCGTGAAGCCCGCCATCACGAAGAAGCAGGGCAGTGTCGCCGTCTTCCCCACGTGCCTGGTCGAGTACCAGCAGCCCGGCATCGGCCGCGACCTCGTCCGTGTCTACGAGCGCAACGGGGTGGAATGCTCGATGATCGACGGTGCGGGGTGTTGTGGCGCGCCGTACCTGCACAGCGGTGACGTCGACAGCTTCACGAAGGTCGCGGTCAAGCAGGTGAAGGCGCTCGCAGCTGCCGTGCGCCAGGGCAAGGACATCGTCGTCCCACAACCGACCTGTGGTTACGTTCTGAAGAAGGACTACCTGGACTACGTCGGCGGTCCCGACGCCGAACTGGTCGCGGCGCACACGTTCGACAGTTCCGAGTACCTCATCAACCTGCACAAGGCGGAGGGCACCGAACTCGACACCACGTTCGACGGAACGGTTCCCGAGTCGATCTCGTACCACATTCCGTGCCACCTGAAGGCCCAGAACATCGGTCTGCGCAGCCGTGACCTCATGAAGTTGACCGGTGCGAAGATCAAGTTGATCGACCAGTGTTCCGGCATCGACGGCATGTGGGGCCTGAAGGCCGGCAACGAGCAGTACTCGGTGCCGATCGCCGAGAAGCTGGGCGAGAAGATCAAGGCCGCCGAGTCCGCCGTCGTCGCCGGTGACTGTCACCTGGCGAACACCGCGATCGACGAACAGACGAACGCGGGTGCAGTCCACCCGCTGAACATCGTGGCGCGCGCGTACGGCATCCCCGAGAACGACTGACAACACCCCCCAACCCCCAACC
>JBEDDY010000046.1:0-3291 GCA_041176025.1 Actinomycetota bacterium
CCGGACAACCGCACCCTGCCCTGCTTGTTGTTCCACCACTTCAATGACGTGGAGCGGCGTTGGTCGCCGAACTCCTGGTTGGCCTTCAACGTTGACTGCCGCTCGACCTCGTTCGTGACGAACCGGCCGAACTGGTCAGCCGGCAACACACACGCCTGCTCGAGCAACGTCGACTCTGCCCCGACCAGCCCGGCCCCCTCTTCCCCGAGGGTCTTCAGGCCGCGTGACACCGCATCCACGTGGGCCGTGGTGATCTGGCCCTGCGCCAATGCGCCTGCGAACATCCCGAAATGGCCAAGAGTTTCGGCCCTCTCCATGGCCCCGCGCACCTGCCCGCGGTTCATGCGACCGACAGCTGCGAGATCGACCGCGACGATCTCCGGCTCGGCCACCTCTCTCATGCGGCTGATCACCGACGACTCGAGCGCCGACAACCACTGCCGCACGTGGGAGATGTCACCCAGCAGCCCACGGGCCTCAGCAGCCAAAAGCGACGACACATCAACACGCGCCATGGAGTCGACACGGCGCACAACATCGAGATTCGACCCCGGCGGGGACAAGAGAACTGCGGACATGACCACCCCGTGCAACTGCGACAACCGGGCCAGAAGGCCAATCCCGCGTGGTCGGCCAGAACGCCAACCACACCGTGCCCGCACCCTACGACCGGGGTGTGTCACACCGTCGCCGGACCATCCCGCGGGATAGTCTGAACCCACAACCAAACGGGGAGCTCGCATGATCGGCGGGCTGAGAGGGTGAACGCGCTCACCGACCCGAGAACCTGATCCGGGTAATGCCGGCGGAGGGACCATGACACATCGCCACGCGATCATCTACACAGGCGGGGACGCACCGCACGAACGTGCGCACCGCACCGCAGCGGCAATTGAAACGGCCGACAACAACGCCGACTTGCTCATCATCGCAGCCGATTCCGGCTGGGAGCACGCCATCGCATCCGGCCGGACACCAAACATCCTCGTGGGCGACATGGATTCCATCAGCGCAGCTCACCTCGCGCAGGCCCGCGCGTCGCACGCCGACGTCATCGTGCACGACCCCGACAAGGACGAGACCGACACCGAGATCGCACTTGCCACCGCCATCGACAACGGCGCCACGCACATCACCGTGATCGCGGGCGGCGGTGACCGTCTTGACCACGTGTTCGCGATGCTCCATTCCCTCGCGTCGCCACGGTTCGCATCGGCACGCATCGACGGCCACCTTGGTGCCAGCCGCTTCCACGTGTGCCGCGCCCACCGACCCGTCGACATCCACACGCAGCCCGGTGACACCGTGTCGCTGCTGCCCGTCGGCGGCGACGCCGTCGTCAGTGCCGACAACCTGAAGTGGCCGCTCGTGCGCGAAACCCTGCATGCGCATGCGTCACGCGGCGTCAGCAACGTTGCCACGGGCCGTGTCGACATCGCGGTGCACGAAGGCACCCTCATCGCATTCACCACACCCCCGACAACCCACGGAGACCCCCAATGAGACGGACCACGGCAATCGCACTTCTCGCGGCGTCACTCGTCGCCTTCAGCGCATGCGGCAACGGCACGCAGGGCACCGGCACGTCGGGCAACGACACGACGCCCGCCACCGTCACCGATGCGAACCCGAAGGAAGTCACTCTCCTCGCCTACGACGCCTTCACCCCCGCGGAGGGAATCTTCGACGACTTCGAGAAGCAGACCGGCGCGAAGGTGAAGGTGGTGACCGGCGGCGACTCCGGCACGGTCATCAGCAAGGCGATCCTGACCTCGGGAAACCCCGAGGGCGACGTGCTGTGGGGCGTCGACAACACCACCATCGCCCGCGCGAAGGCGGCAAACCTCCTCGAGAGCTACGAACCCGTCGACACCGGCGACGTGTGCGTCAACTATTCCAAGTCCTGGTACGCGAAGAGAAACCTCGCACCGCCGAAGTCGTTCGATGACCTCATCAAGCCCGAATACGCGAACCAACTGGTCATCGAAGATCCCGTGAACTCCTCCCCCGGTCTCGCGTTCCTGCTGGCGACCATCAAGAAGTACGGCGAGGGTGCGTGGCAGAGCTACTGGTACAAGCTGGCCCCGAACGGCGTGCGGATCGTCGCTGACTGGACCACCGCGTGGACGGTCGAATACGCGGGCGGCGGCAACCCGGGCACGTACCCGCTCGTCGTCAGTTACGCCAGCAGCCCACCGGCCGAGATCGTCTACGCCGCCGACCCGAAGAACCCGCCGTCAGAACCCGATTCGGGAGTCATCACTGACACCTGCTTCCGCCAGACCGAGTACGCAGGCGTGTTGCGCGGCGCGAAGAACCCGAACAACGCACGCAAACTGATTGACTACCTGCTCGGCCGCACCTTCCAGGAATCGATGCCGCTCTCCCTCTTCGTCTTCCCCGTGAACTCCGATGCGAAGCTGCCCGATGTCTTCACGAAGTGGGCAACGCGTCCTGCCGACCCGCTGACGGCGGAACCGACACAGGCACAGATCACACGGTGGCTGGACGAATGGAGAGCGATCGCGCTGTGATCCGCAGGCACGCGCAGGCGGCACTGCCGCTCGCCTACCTGGCGCTGTTCTTCGCCCTCCCCGTCATCACCCTCGTGGCGCGGCACGCCAGCCCCGGTGCCGTGATCGACATCCTGCGCGACGACTCCATGCGCCGTGTCGCATGGTTCACGCTGTGGCAGGCCGTCGCCAGCACCGTGCTGACCCTCGCCGTGGGCCTGCCCGTCACGTGGGCGCTCTCACGCCACACCTTCCGCGGTGCGCGGTTGATGAACGGTCTCGTCACCGTGCCGTTCCTGATGCCGGGCGTGGTGGTTGCCACCGGCGTGTTGGCCGTCATGCCCCAGCGCGGCATCGCTGCAATCCTGTGGGCGCACGTGGTGTTCAACACAGCCGTCGTGCTGCGCGTCGTGTCGCCCCGCTGGGCGATGGTGGACCGCGAGATGATCGAGGCTGCCGAGTCTCTCGGCGCACCACCATGGCGCGTGTTCACGCAGGTCACGTGGCCCGCCATCCGTGCGGCCGTCACCAACGCCGCCACGCTGGTGTTCGTCTTCTGCTTCTCCAGCTTCGCCGTGATCGCCGTGCTGGGCGGGGTCAGCACCCGCACCCTGGAGACCGAAGTGTTCACACAGGCGGTGCGCCTCGGAAACATCCGCACCGCCGCTGCACTCACCGTGCTGCAGACCGCCATCGTCATCATCGCCCTGCTTCTCTCTCGCACAAACCACGACGACGAGTCCACCACCACCAACCCCCCCGAGCCGTTGCACCAGCG
>JBEDDY010000047.1:0-18639 GCA_041176025.1 Actinomycetota bacterium
GTCGGGTGGAACTGGATGAACTCGAGGTCGGCGACCGGGACGCCCGCGCGGATGGCGAGCGCGATGCCGTCGCCGGTGACGGCCGGCGGGTTCGACGTGGATGCGTACACCTGCCCGTAACCACCGGTGGCAACGATCACGGCGCGCGCCATGACGGTGCCTACGCTCTCGACACCACCGTTCTCGTCGAGCAGCGCCACGTGGATGCCTGCGACGGCACGCTGGCCCTTCTCGTTCGTGCCGACGATGAGATCCAGCCCGAACGCGTGCTCGATGATGCGAACACCGGCGAGGCGCACCGATTCGTCCAGCGTGCGCTGCACCTCCGCACCGCTCTGGTCACCGCCGGCGTGGACGATGCGGCGGTGCGAATGACCGCCCTCGCGCGTGAGGGCGACACCTTCGTGTGCGCCCGGGTCGAACGACGCACCGAGCTGCATGAGGTATCGGATGGCGGTGGGCGCCTCCGAGACCAACGTGCGCACAGCGTGCTCGTCGCACAGCCCCGCCCCTGCCTCGAGCGTGTCCTTCACGTGGTTGTCGATCGAGTCGTTCGGGTCGAGCACGGCGGCCAGACCACCCTGTGCCCACCCGGTGCTGCCGGCGTCGAGCGTGTCCTTCGTGATGAGAAGGACGTCGCGCACGGGACGTGCGGCAAGTGCCGCCGACAGTCCCGCAGCACCACTTCCGAGAACGACGACATCGGTGTCCACCGACCACGTGGGTTCGGGCGCGGCGAGGCGCGCGGGGATGCCCCTACTCGCCGACACGGGAGGGTGTGCCGATCGCGATCATGCGCTCGACGGATGCACGTGCCTTGTCCGCGATGTCACGCGGCACGTCGACGACGTCGTTGCCGGTGCGGAGCGCGTTCTCGAGCTTCTCCGGCGTGATCATCTTCATGTACTTGCACACCGCGGCACGGTTGACCGGCTGGAAGTCCGTGGTGACGTTCACCTTGCGCAGCTGGTGGAGCATGCCCGTCTCGGTCGCAACGAGCACCTTGCGCGCCTTCGTCTCCCGGGCCGCGTCGAGCATGCCACCGGTGGAGAGAATTTTCGTGCGCTCGGCCGGCACGACTCCCTCGGACGCGAGGTACATGGCGCTGGTGGCACAGCCGCATTCCGGGTGGACGAACAGTTCCGCATCGGGTTCCGACGCGACCATGGCCTTGAGATCGGCACCGTTGATGCCGGCGTGCACGTGGCACTCGCCCATCCAGATGTGGATGTTGTCGCGCTTCGTCATGCGCTGCACGTGGGCGCCGAGGAACTGGTCCGGGCAGAAGAGGATCTCGGTGTCGCGCGGGATCGATGCGACCACCTCGACGGCGTTCGAACTGGTGCAGCAGATGTCGGTCTCGGCCTTCACCGCTGCGGTGGTGTTCACGTAGCTGACGACGACAGCGCCGGGATGCTGGGCCTTCCACGCGCGCAGTTGGTCGGCGGTGATGGTGTCGGCAAGCGAGCACCCGGCCTTCTCGTCCGGGATGATCACCGTCTTGTCGTGGCTGAGGATCTTCGCGGTCTCGGCCATGAAGTGGACGCCGCAGAACACGATTGTCGACTGGGGCACGGTGGCCGCGATGCGGGAGAGAGCCAGGGAATCCCCCACGTGGTGGGCCACGTCCTGGATCTCGGGCACCTGGTAGTTGTGCGCCAGGATGACCGCGTCCTTCTCGGCCGCGAGGGCCCGGACACGCTCGGCCCAGCCGGCATCGGGGATTGTCACGCGGTTCAGACTAAGGCGGGCCCGTCACATTTGCGCCCTTGTGAAAATCTGAACTTTGCGCCGTGCGTCACGCAACGACGCGGTGAGAACCACGTGCCATCACGCGGTGACGGTCTGCCCCACCGGCGGGTCGAACCAGAACCTGTTGATCGCCTCGGCGAGTGACCCTGTTGCCGAGCCCGGGTCGGTGACGACGTCATCGGGCTCGTCGGCAAAGCGAAGAACGCTCGCCACACCGCTGTTCGCGACAAGCACGGTGAGCCGCACGCGACGTCGCTGCGCGTGCCGGCTCGGCGCACCGTCAACGTTCCCGTTCTCGTCGAGCGGTGCCGCCCACCCGGTGGTGACGATTGCCGCTGCGTCGAACATGCGCGCAAGGCCACTGCCGGGAGCCTCGAGCAGTTCGTACACGTCGGGGTGCTGTGAGAGAAAGCACGGTGCAGGTCGCGGCTCGAGCGAGTCACCCAGGTTCACGCCGTAGAGGCGCGCTCCGGGAAGCTCGAACGAGTCGATGGCGTGGTGCAGTCGCTGCTCGGTCTCGACGGCGATCTGCATGATGTCTGTGTCCCTCGGCGGGACCTCTTCCGTTGTCATGGCCGCAATGTGTGGCGGCGCCTGCGCCGGGGGAACGGCGGTCAGGCCGAGAGCGAACGAGCGACCTTCGCCACCATCGCACCGTGCTTCTTCACGGCGGCAGCACCCATCCGTTCGACCGGGCCGCTGACGCTGACTGCGGCGATCGCGTCGCCGTATGCATCGGTGACCGGGGCACTGACGGACGCGACACCCTTCTCGCGTTCCTCGGAGGATTCGATCCACCCACCCGCGTTCGTCTTCTGCCCGGAAAGGACACGGCCGGCGGAGCCACGCGACAGCGGGAGCAGCGCTCCCACGGGGACTATCCAGCGCAGCCCGTGCGTCGACTCGAACGATGCGATGCACCGGCGCCCGTCACCCTCGGCGACGTAGACCTGCACGCTCTCGCCCGTGCGGTCGCGCAGTTCCTGCGCCGCGGCGCGGGCCCGTTCGATCCACGGGAACTGCAGCGAGGCGGCGTTCGCGAGACCGACCATGGAGAGACCGACACAGAAACTCCCCTCACCGTTGCGGCGGATGGCACCGTGCGCCTCGAGCGCGAGCAACAACCTGTGGGCGGTGGCGCGCGGGAGTTCCGTCGCCGAGACGACCTCGGCGAGCGTCATCGGGCGCTCGACGACGGCGTTCAGCACGGTGAACGCCTTGTCCAGAACCCCGACTCCCGATACACTGTCCATTGGTTGGGAAGTCTATCCCACATAGTAAGACGATTCAAATGAGGACGACGATGGCAACCCCGCTGACACTCCCGCAGACGGTGTGGGACCAGCACGTGGTGCACTCCGCACCCGGCGAGGCCGACCTGATCTACATCGACCTGCATCTCGTGCACGAGGTCACGAGCCCGCAGGCATTCGACGGCCTGCGCATGAGCGGCCGCGGCATCCGCCGTCCCGACCTCACCGTTGCCACCGAGGACCACAACGTGCCCACGGAGAACATCCACCTGCCGATCGCCGACCCGATCAGCGCGAAGCAGGTGCAGGTGCTGCGCGACAACGCGAAGGAGTTCGGCTTCACCCTGTTCCCCATGGGCGACCCCGGCCAGGGCATCGTGCACGTGATCGGACCGGAGCAGGGACGCACCCTGCCCGGCATGACCATCGTGTGCGGCGACAGCCACACGGCGACGCACGGTGCGTTCGGCGCACTCGCGTTCGGCATCGGCACCAGCGAGGTGGAGCACGTGCTCGCCACGCAGACACTGCCCCAGTCGCGACCGAAGTGGATGAGCGTCACCGTGGAGGGCGACCTGCCCGCCGGCGTGACCGCGAAGGACGTCATCCTCGCGATCATCGGCGAGATCGGCACGGGCGGCGGCATCGGCCACGTCATCGAGTACCGCGGCTCTGCCATCCGCGCGCTCTCGATGGAGGGACGCATGACCGTGTGCAACATGAGCATCGAGGCGGGCGCCAAGGCCGGCCTGATCGCACCGGACGAGACCACGTTCCAGTATCTGAAGGGCCGCCCGAACGCGCCGAAGGGTGCGGCGTGGGACGCGGCCGTCGAGGCATGGAAGCAGCTGCGCACCGACGACGGCGCGAAGTGGGACAAGGAAGTCGTCATCGATGCCACCAAGCTGAAGCCGTTCGTGTCCTGGGGCACGAACCCGGCGCAGGTGCTGCCGATCGACGGCGTCATCCCATCGCCCGCGGACGCGGCCGACGCCACCACGGCGAACACCGTGGAGCGCGCGCTCGAGTACATGGGCCTCACGCCCGGCACGAAGGTGCGCGACATCGCCATCGACACCGTGTTCATCGGTTCGTGCACGAACGGCCGCATCGAGGACATCCGCGCGGCGGCAGAGGTCGTGAAGGGCCGCAAGGTGTCGGTGAAGCGCGCAATGGTGGTGCCCGGTTCGCACGAGGTGCGCAAGCAGGCCATCGCCGAGGGACTCGACAGGATCCTCATCGAGGCCGGCGTCGACTTCCGCGAGCCCGGCTGCAGCATGTGCCTGGCGATGAACCCCGACAAGCTCGCTCCCGGTGAGCGCGCAGCGTCGACCAGCAACCGCAACTTCGAGGGCCGCCAGGGCCGCGGAGGCCGGACTCACCTCGTGTCCCCCGCCGTCGCCGCAGCAACCGCTGTTGCCGGCCACCTCGCAACCCCAGGAGACCTGTCATGAAGTCCTTCCAGATCGTCACCGGTCGTGGCGTGCCGCTGAAGCGCAGCGACGTGGACACCGACCAGATCATCCCTGCCGACTGGCTGAAGCGCGTGGAGCGCACCGGCTTCGAGAAGGGCCTCTTCAGCACATGGCGCGACGACCGCAACTTCGTGCTGAACGACGAGCGCTACGCGGGTGCGTCCATCCTGGTGGCCGGGCCGTCCTTCGGCGTCGGTTCGTCACGCGAGCACGCGGTGTGGGCGATCCAGCAGTACGGCTTCGACGCCGTAATTGCACCGAGCTTCTCCGACATCTTCCGCAACAACTGCACGAAGAACGGACTCGCTCCGGTAGTGCTGCCCGAGTCGGCGGTGGAGAAGCTGTGGGCACTCATCGAGGCTGACGCGAACACCGAGATCACGATCGACATGAAACGCCTGACGGTGGAGGTGCCGGCAGCGGGGTTCAAGGAGTCGTTCCCGATGGACGCTCCCACCCAGCACCGCTTCCTGAACGGACTCGACGACATCGGCATCACGATGACGCACGCCGACGAGATCAGCGCATTCGAGAAGAACCGCCCCGCCTGGTTGGCGAAATAATCACCTGACGAACGCCACGATCAGCGCGGTCTGGGCGGACATCAATGCAGCCATGATTCCGACCATGGCGATTGTCTGGCGACGGGCCGAGTCGGCAATCTCCTTGCGGAGAGTCTCGGATGCTTCCCGGATGTCAGACCGCAACAGCATCCCTTGGTTTTCCAGGTCATCCTTCGTGGCGAACCGTGAATAGCCGCCGTGAGGAAGGTGTTCCATGAGCGTCTCCCCTGCCTCCTCACCGAGCACCTCGTGGGCCCTGTTGGCAAGGGTACGCCTGTCGTTCTCGTAGCTCATGAGCATTGCTCCCCGTTTCGGTCCGCCGTGGGGCTGTCCCCGTCGACTGACCATGTGGGCCCCGGCTACAGACGATCGGCAAGTCCGGTGGCCCGACGGATCGGAAGGCCGACGGCCCGTCGGATCGATTCCTCCGTGGCGACGAGCGTGAGCTTCTTCGTGGGCCGCGAGATGCCGGTGTAGAGCAACTCCCGCGTGAGGATGCGTGATGCTTTCGCGGGGAGAACGACGATGGCGTGCCCGTACTCGCTCCCCTGGCTCTTGTGAATCGTCATTGCGTACACAGTCTCGACCTCGGGCAACCGGTTCAACGGAATCGTGACAGGGCCGTCAAGTCCCTCGAACGCCACCACCTTCTGGCCGTTCACCAGACAGACGATGCCGACGTCGCCGTTCGCCACACCGAGACGGTCGTCATTGCGTGACACGAGAACGGGTCGACCCACGTAGAACGGATCGGCGAGGCTCCCGGGGACGGCGGACTGAACGGTGCGGTTCCAGCCCTGCACCCCCAACGTCCCGTTGCGGTGGGCACACAGCACCTGGACCTCGGACAACGCAGCGAGAGCGCCGGCCGCATCACCCTTCGACGCGAGACCCACGACCGCGTTCGCAACCCCGACCACCTGGGAGGCGAGTGCATTCAACTTCCCCTGCTCAGCCGACGGGTCGACCCATTCGACGTCGCCGGATGCACCGCGGAGAATGTCGATGACCGCGTCGACGTCCTCCTCGTTGCCGTCACGTGCGTCGCGGACGGCCTTCACCAGCGTGTTGATCGTGGAATCCTCCGGGTAGCGATGCTGCTCGGTGCGTCGCTCGTGGGTCCACGTGCCCGTGGGCTGCGACTTGATCATCTTGTCGATGTCACCGAGGACCGTCCCGGCATCGACCGACGCGAGTTGGTCGGGGTCCCCCACCAACCACATGCGTGCATCGGCCGGCAGTGCGTCGAGCAGGCGGTACATCAACGACAGTGACATCATCGATGCCTCGTCGACGATGACGAGGTTCTGCGTGAGCGGTTTCTTGTTGTTCCGCTGGAACCGCGGCGTCATTCCCGGAGACAGTTTCAGCAACTTGTGAACCGTCTGGGCCCGGGAAGCGGCGAGGATCCGCTCCTTCACGGGTTCGGGCGCATCCGAACGCGAGAGTGCACGCATGAGGGACTGGCGCATGCGCCGCGCCGCCTTCCCGGTGGGCGCGACAAGTGCGAGCTCGATCTCGCCCCCGGTGTCCCCGGTGAACAAACGGATGAGTTCCCCGGCGATGTACGTGGTCTTGCCCGTCCCCGGTCCGCCGAGGACGACCTCGAGACGTTTGTCGCGCAGCGCGCGCAGGGTGGAGCCGACGGAGAGCTCCTCGTGATGAGTGCGCGCCGTGAAGAGCTGGCCACCGTCGAGCACGAACGGCACTCGCCGCGTGGCCGGTGCCCCCTGCACCTCTTCCACCAGTTCCGGGCACGAACGCAGCACGGCCAGCCAGGCATCGGCGGGACCGGATGCCGACGTGTCGCCAAGGAGCGCGTGCGGGCCGATGGTGCGGACGTCAAGGCACGTGTCGCCGTCCGGTCCGGCCTTCAGCGCCATGGCAAGGACCAACTGCAACGCAGGCGACAGACCGGGGACACCGTGCAGCCCCGACAGTTCGCCGAGCGCGTGCAGGTCGACCTCGTTCACTGTTTCGTCACGTATGGCAGACGCAAGTTCAGGATGCATGGTCACCGGCTTCCCCCGCGAGCGCGTCGGACAACGCCGACCAGAGACCCTTCGGGGCCTTCCACTGGAACACGCCGTACGGGCAGCCGTTCCCGTCAACGAGGGCGTCATCTGCCACCATCCCGCGCACGAAGAAGTACGCGACACCGGCGATCACGTCGTCGCTGTTGAGGTGCGGTGCGCGCCAGCGCAGGAAACGGTGGATGGCGACGCCGTAGATGATTGCCTGCAACGGGTAGTGGTGGTGGCGCATCGGTTCGACCAACCGGGCCGGGTGGTAGGCGTCGATCAACTGCATGTCATCCTCGCCATCCAGACGGTTGCTCTTGTAGTCGGTGATGTACAGCTGCGGACCCCTGTCGGGGACGTCGATGCGCAGCACTGCGTCAATCGAGCCGTTGATGAGACCGGCGAGCGGAATGTCGAACTCGGGGCCGGTGAGTTCGGCGGCGTAGTCATGGAGAACGTCACCGGACGGGATCATCCGCTGCAGGATGGCACCGATGGTGTTGACGGACACACCACGCGAGAGCTCGGCAAGACCCATCTCGAAGTCGAGTTCGGCGAGCCTGTCCTTCTCGGGAATGGTCGCGAGTGACCGCCCGTGCATGAACGGACCGAGTGCAGTGGATGCCGCCGCCGTGAGCCCCTTGACCAGGTTCTCCCGATGCGGCGCGAGCGACGGCCCTGATGCGTGCCTGCCCACGAGGGTGTCGAACTGCGCGGACAACCCGTCCGGGGAGGGCACGAAGTTCTCGAAGATCTCGTGGATCACCGTTCCGGTGTGCGTCCCGCCCGGGATGCGCGCCAACGGCATGTCGGCCCCCGCGGGGACGTCGGCATCGGCATACGTGCTGCCGAAGTCGAAGAACACGGCCGCTTCGTCGTTGCCGGCACCTGCCGGTGCATGGTGGACGACGGTCGCACCTTGTGCCGTCTGCGTGATGCCGGAGAAACTGGTGCGCCGGTACGTCTGTGTGGTGTCGGCAGTGAACGAACACGTGCCCTGCGCGACCTTCGCCGACCCACCCGAGTACTTCGGCTGGCCGGAGGGAACCGGCACGACGGGAATCGGCGTCCCCTTGCCGAATGCAGCATCGTTGACGAACTCACGCGCGAGTGATTTCTCCGCTTCCTCCCCCGGCAGCAGGACCGTCAGGTGGTGCTCGGCCCGGGTGACGGCGACGTAGAACTGGCGCGCCATCTCGTCGCGGTCCTCCGACTCCGCCGCGAGTCGCGCCGTGGGACTGGGTATTCCCCCGAGAACCCACGACACATCGATGAGACGTGCGCGTCGACCTCTCTTGTCCGGCGGACCGAGGAACATGACCGGTCGCTTCGACGTCTTGTCGTCGGCCTTCTTGATGCCGTCCTTGTTGTCGGTGGCCTTCCGTTCGTTCCACTTGTCCGCGACCACCACGCAGGGGAACTCGAGCCCCTTTGCAGCGTGGATGGTGAGGATCTTCACCGCGTCACTGTCGCTCTCGACACGGCGGCTGATGATCTCGGCAGTGGAGTCGAGGACCGAGAGGTCGGCGAGATACCGCAGAGCGTCGGCCGGGTCGACGCCCGCACCGCCCGATCTCTGGTGGATCAGCTCGACGACATGGTTGAGATCGGTCATGCGTCGGTCGGCGCGGTCCGAACCAAGGACCGCCTTCGCACACGCAGGCTCGGCAAGGATCCGCGTGCGCACCGCCGCAATGCCGTCGCTGCGGAGCAGTTTCCCCAGCGTCACGAGAAGTTCGTGCTCGTCGGCAATCCCGTCGACGTCGTCAGTCTCGTCGAGGGACATGAGCGCCGGGTCGAGCAGCGTGCGTCCGAAGAACATCGTCGCCATCACCGATCTCACACGCCCGAGGTCACGCGGCCGCTCGAGGGCCTCGAGGAGGCGTGTCACTGCCTCGGCGGCCTCGCTGTCCATGACGGAGGAGGTGCCGCCACTGACGGCCGGGATGTCCAGCGAACGCAGCGTCTTCTCGAGTGCCAGGCCGATCTCGTTCGCCTTCACGAGCACGCAGATGTCGGAGGGCGTGACGTCGTCCTTCCCGATGCGGGCGATCCGGAGCAACTGCGCGACCCTCTGGGCCGCGACGGATTCGGGCGACAGCGCACCCGAGGCCTTCCCGATGTCGATGATCTCGATGGGCTCGACACCGCTGATCCGGCGCCCTGCCTTGTGGGGAGCGAACCCCACCTGTTCGTACCCGATGCCGAACCCGTAGGTCTTGCCTGCGAGCAGGGAATTGAGGCCCGTGATGAGGTCCTCGTCGGAGCGGAAGTTGCGGTCGAGCGAGATGCGGTTCTTCGGGTCGCGCTGTGCGACGTACGCACCGATGTCGGCGCCGCGGAACCTGTAGATGGACTGCTTCGGGTCACCGACAACGACCAGGCACCGGTCCTTCGTCATGGCAGGGACGATCGCACGGAAGATGTCCCACTGGAGCGGGTCAGTGTCCTGGGCCTCGTCCACGAACGCGATGCGGTAGCGGCTGCGGATCACGTCGAGAGCCACCGAGTACGCAGGATTCTTGACGACCATCGCCGCGCGCTGCAGGAGGTCGTCGTACGTGGGCTTCTCGCGCGTGGATGCCTCGACCAGCCGCACGATCGCCGAGACCGACGCGACGAGTGAATTCAGGTGCTTGCGGGTGTCCTTGTCGAGCGCCGGGTCGATCCAGAGTGACGCATCGGGTGCCGACATCACCTGGGACACCAGTTCCTCGAGGAGCGCGGCCTGGTGGACCCGTCCGTGGATCGACTCGGCCGCCACGAAATCGTTCACCTTCTGCTTCACGATGAGGTCGCGGCTGTCTGACTCGCTCCCCGACCCCGACGGGAGGCCGGCGACGGAGAGGATCTTCGTGCACACCGAGTGGATGGTGGACACCGTTGCGGTGTCGAACTCCACTGCGGCGCGGCGAAGGTTCGCCTCCATCCGGTCGGTGCGCGACTCCTTCGCGCCGAGTGCGACGAGGTACTGGCCGAGGACGTCGTCATCCGGCGCCGCACCGGTGCGCAGGACCTCGGCGGTGTCGATCAACCGGCGACGGACACGGTCCTTCAGTTCGGCGGCGGCGTTGCGCGTGAACGTGGTGATGAGGAACTCGCTGATGCGCAGCGAATCATCGAGTGCGATCTCGCGGGCCACGAGGGCGGCCACGGTGTACGTCTTTCCGGTGCCGGCACTCGCCTCCATGAACAACCCGTTCGTGAGCGTGATGTCGGGGATCGAGAGGCTCGTCACTGCGCCACGCTCCGTCCGACCTGCTCGCCGATGAACGGGTGCACGGGGGCCTTGCCGCCATTGTTCCTGACACGTCGCATCCCGGAAGCGCGCCGCAACCATGCCGTCTGGAGCGGGCCGCCAGCCGGGAACACATCGTCGAACCGCGGGCTCCCACCGAAGACGCGGTACTCCCTCTTCTTCTCGTACTCCCTGTCGGAGACGAACGACTCGAATGCCGCACGAACCTCGGTCGGGTCGACCTGGTCCATGATCAGGTCTGCCGTCTTGTCAAACATGAACATCGGGAGCGAGGAAGCGGCCCTGACCGCGTCAACGAGAGCCGCCAATCGTGCGGTTGCCGACTGGACGGTGAGCGGGGTCTTCCACGTGAGCGCCTTGGTGCGGACGGCGTCGTCCTGCCACCCGATGAGGATCGCCTCGTCGAAGTGCTCGGGGGTTTCCTGCGCCTCGAGCAGGAGCAGGGCAAGTGCGGCCTCCACGTTGAGTTCGGCGGGTTCCTTGTAGGTGACCATGATGATGCGCGTGCCGGAGCGCACGAACGCGATGTCACCCGCGATCTGCACCCCGTCCACGGAACAACTGACCGTGGAGACCTCGGACCCGGTGACCGTGGGCTCCCACCTCTTGGCCTCGTCGATGACCGCCGTGAAGACGTCGTTCACACCGTCCACTGTCGACTCACCGATTGTCCCGACGGGGATCTGGCCCCTCTGCTGGAGCACGGAGACGAGGTTGTCCCTGGTCGGGCCGTCCCAGCGTGCACCGATCTCGCACCGTTGCCGCCACAGGATGCTGGCCGTCAGGTTGCTGACATCGAGCGGCAGCACGGCGACGTCGGCTTCCTGTTCGTCCTGCCACTTCGGGATGCCGAGCGTGGAATAGAAGAAATTGTGCGGCCGCTTGACCACTTCCAACAGGTCACGGACGGTGACCTCGTCGACATCGTCGGACGGGACGGGGACGACCGGGTGCGAGACGGCGGGTCGGTGGACACCGGCGGCAAGCGAGGACTCCTTCTCCCGGACCGAGTGGGCGAACGTCTGGCCGGGGATGACCCCGCCGTCGACGAAGTTGAGCGCGCCGATGGCGTGACGGGGATGGTCGAAGACGAAGGACCACGTCTGCTTCTTCGGGTCGTGGGTCCCGCCGGCGCGCACGCACATGTCGACGAACTCGGCAAGGGGCGTGACGAACGGCAGGGGTGCGTTGTTCTTCGTGCTGCGACCGTTGCACGTGACGATGAACCTGTGCCCGGCGGCGAGAACGGCGTCGAGGAACGCGCGTCGGGCGTCGATGCGCGGGTCGACGTCACCGATGAACTGCTGACGCGCCGCAAGGTCGTCGCTCTCCGATTCTGCGGATCCGACGACTCCTTCGTCGTAGCCGAGCACGCACACGACCTTGAACGGGACCGAACGCAGCGGCACCATGGAGGTTGCGGTGACGGCACCCGTGCGCAACGGCTGGCGCCCGGGAATCTCCTCTGCGCGTTCCACGAGGAGTGCGGCGAACTCGGCGAACTCCACGTGCTGGACCGTCGAGCCCGGCACTGCCTGTGCGGCACGGCGCAGGTCGCGCAGGATCCCGCTGGGTTCGGCGAGCAGGTCGCCGCCCGAACCACACAACGACAGGAGCGAACTCTCCACCATGTCCGTCCACTCGATGACCGAACGCGGCTGCCGCGTTCCCTGCTCGAGACGGGCGAGAACGTCAACCAGCCGTGACAGCGCCGCCACCGCCGGGAAATCCGCGGGGTCAAGGTCGTCGAGCGGCACGACACCGCCGGCCTCGGGTCGCGCGGCGTCGTCGGGGACCAACACCCCGATCAGTGCCTGCCGCAACCCGTTGGCCCACGTCTGGACGTTCCCGAGCGCGGGATCGGCGTCGCGGCTCACCCGGTGGTCACCACTGAGGCCCCAGTTCACCCCTGTGCGTCCGGCGATCTTCCACCAGAGACTGACGACGTCTGCGGGGAGCGCGTTCGCGCGGAGGACCGCCGGGGAGCAGAGCAGGCCGAGCACCGACGTCTTCGAGGCACGCGAGGTGACGATCGAGAGCATCTGCGCAAGCACCTGTGTGCCGTCGCTCACCTGGCGCAGTCCACGGTCCGCAACAACGAGAGGGATGCGGACGGAACGCTTGCCGCCCCTGCCGTCGGACACCTCGACGTCGCGGTCGAATGTCGCGGTGAGCAACGGTGCCGCCGCTGCCATGTCCGGGCAGAGAATCACGACCTCGTGGGGCTGCAGACCCGGGATGTCGGTGAACGCGTGCAGCAGTGCGTCATGGAGAACCTCGACCTGGCGCGACAACTCGTGCGCGCGGTGAACCTGCACCGACGGCACCTCACCGGTGCAGTCACCGGGAACAATATGCGGCGAGTGGGCGATTGATTCCTGGATGTGCCCGAGCAACCCGCGCGCCGTGGTGCCGGTGCTGTCGGCGCGGAACACGGGAATCTCCCCGAACGACCCGAGCACCTGCTGCGCCTCGCGCGAACCCTGCAGCCAGTTGACGATCAACGGGTCTCCGGCCGTGTCCGCATGTCCGTCACGCGGCCGCAACGGAAGGATGCCGTTCGACCCCTGCAGCACCCGTGCCTCTTCGGTCCAGGTCCCGTGCAGCGCGGGCGAAGGGTGCACCAGGACGATCTCGACAGGAATGCGGCCAGCCAGCGCCTTCACCAGACCGACCATGCGTGCCGGGATCGACTGCAGACCGACCACCATCAGACGCGTGGAGGTGGGAGCGACCTCACCTGACACGAGTTGCTGCGTGAGCAGCGCAAGTTGCGCGGGAGGGCTCGGCACACCGATCACTGCCCGCACCTTGGTCCACAGTTCGAACTGCCACCTGTCGCGCGCGGACAACGGGTTGCGCACCACCATCCATTCACCGTCCGACGTGCGATCCCCCAGTTCGGGCATGAGTTCGGCCCGACCGGCCTCCCATGCCTCGATCATGCGTGGCCGGTGAGCGTGGTACGAGTCGAAACGGTCGGCGATGGTGCGCGCGGCCCGAAGGATGCCGTTGTAGCGGTCGCACAGTTCGCTGCAGTTCGCCATGGTCGGCAGGCACTGGAGGACGGCCATGGTGAGCGGGTCGATCGCCCACGGGTCATCGGAATCCGCGACGCCGCCCGCGACCGACCGCACCAACCCGAGGTACCCGACGTTGACACCGGCGACGACGCCGTCGTTGTTCCGCGACGCACCGACGTTGAATGCCAGTTGCTGCAGCAACCATGCCCGGACACCTGCGTTCGGCACCACGATGTGGTCCGTCTCGAAGAGGTCACGGCCGTCCCGGTCGTTCAGGTACGCCACGACGGAGGGAACGACGTCGGCAAGACCGGTGACGAAGGAAACCGAGAGTCCTGCTGTGCCTGCGTCTCCTGCCATCAAACCTCCACCGTACGACTGCCTATGGCCAACAGGGAAGTTGCCGGCCAACAGGGGTCTCCATGGTGCCAAAGGGGTGTGCGGAGGTTCCCGGGCGCACCCGGGGCTGCCCTATTCGGCCAGGAATTTGCGTAGGTCGCGCAGGCGGGCGTCGTTCGAGAACACCTCGACCGGGGCGACCGTCGGCAGGCGCAGGGCGCGCTGGATGATTCGGCACGTCGTGTGCTGGTTGTACTCGGCCAGCGTGACCGCCCACCCGTCACGCCCGGCGCGCGCGGTGCGGCCGGAACGGTGCAGGTAGGTCTTGTGGTCCATCGGCGGCTCGTAGTGGACCACCAGGGCCACGTCGTCGATGTCGATGCCACGAGCGGCGACATCCGTGGCGACCAGGATCGTGAGGTCACCACGGGCGAAGCGCGCGAGCGCCTTCTCGCGCGCGGCCTGTGTGAGGTCACCGTGGATGGCAGACACCTTCATGTCCAGTTCGTCCAGCTTGTCGGCCACCCTGTCGCACAGGCGCTTCGTGTCACAGAACACGACCGTCTTGCCGGCTGCGGTCGCCATGGCGGCCACCACCTTGTCCTTGTCCATGCGGTGCACGCCGAGGAACAGGTGGTGCATGGTGCCCACGGTGTCCGTGGGCGAGTCGATCGACACCTCTTCGGGGTTCTTCATGTAGCGCTTGACGAGGTTGCCCACCTGACCGTCGAGCGTGGCGGAGAACAACATCGTCTGGTGCTCACCGGTGACGTGGCGCAGGATCCATTCCACTTGCGGCGTGAAACCCTCGTCCGCCATGCGGTCGGCCTCGTCGAGAACGACGACCTGGATGTCGTTCAGTTCGACCTCGCCGGCCTTCATGAGGTCGATGAGACGCAACGGTGTGGCGACGATGATCTCGACACCCTTGGCGAGCGCCGTGATCTGGTCGTCACGGGACGCGCCGCCGTAGACCGGCAGGATGCGGCGGTCGCACTGGCGGCCGATGGGGTCGAGCACTTCTGCCACCTGCAGGGCCAGCTCACGAGTCGGCACGAGCACCAACCCGCGCGGGGCACGCACGCGGGCCGCCGCATCGATGCGGGCGAGCATCGGCACGCCGAACGCGAGTGTCTTGCCGGAACCCGTGCGGGCGCGTCCGCACAGGTCGACGCCGCGCAGGGCGACGGGGATGGCTTCGGTCTGGATGGCGAACGGGGCGGCGAATCCGGCAGCCGCCAGGCCCTCATCCACCTCGGGCGGGACGCCGAGCGCCGCGAAACCCGTGGGGGTCTGGATTTTGTCTGTCATGTTGCCCCACACGGTACCGAGGAGGAGAGCGAAGTCACCATCCGGCGAAGCGTTCGACGCCGAGCAACTCGTTGATCCGTGCACTGTTCGATGCATATGCGCCGGTGTTGAACGCCTGCCAGCCGTTCTCGATGATTTTCTCCTCACGGAAGATCGCCGCGTCGAGGTCCGAGGTCCAGGCCCGTCGCCGCGTCTGCCACAGGTCCTTCGAGCCGTGGCCCGTCTTCGCACGCGTCTGCCAGCCCTTGCTGCGGCTCTCCCACGAGACACCCCTGAACTCACTTGTCGGGATGTCGCTGCGGTAGCGAGCGCGCGAGTACTTGTTCAGCTGTTCGATGTCATGACCCGACAACGGTCCCGCCACCCACGTGAACTGCGCGTTGCGTCCGGACCCGCCCCAGTCGACACGTGACGGGAGAGCGCCGATGATGGCCTGCACCGTGTCGCCACGGAGAATGCCGTTCGCCAACTCGAGGCCGTCGAACGCCTCGACCTCGTCGGGGGTTGCCCACCGCGCGGCGTAACCGACGGCCGTTCGCTGGTAGTGGTGCACCACCGCCGGCAGTGCCGTCGTGTCGGCGAACTTGTTCGCAGCATCGAGTGTTTCGCAGAAGACGTACTCCCCCGTCCCGTGGTCGCAGAGAACCACCGATGACCCCGACGACTCGCCCACGCGGCCCAGCGTGAACGCGGCGTTGACGACGCCGTACCCCGCGCGGCGCAACGCGACGTACGTGGTGATCTCGGCGAGGCTCAGGCACTGCTCGATCTCGGTCCGGCCCGTGATGCCGTCAGCGACCCCGAGAAGGCGGATGACGCACTCTCCCGTTGCGAGGACGTGCCGTGACCGGCAGCGGTTGTTCGGCGTGAGGTGTCCGTAATCATGGTTGTGGAACCGATGATGGACGTCGAGGGCCAGGCCGACGTAGACGTTTCGTCCGGCGGCGTCAGTGATCACGTACACGTCCGGCTTCTTCGGGAGGTCGTGCGGTGCGACGGCTGTTCCGGGCAGTGCGATGCTCTCCCCCGGCCCCGCGCTGTCGAGGGCACCCACGAGCGCGGCCCGGGCAACCGCCGCTGCGGCCGAGTCCCCTGAGAGCACCGCGTCGCGCAGGTCACCCGAGAGACGGTCGAAATCTGGTGCGGTGTCAGTCATGGCCGGGAGAACCTAACCCGTCGGTGTGCCCCACGGCATCCCCCGGACGGCCGGGCGACGCCCAGGTGAACTTTTCGCACAAAGTTGAGTCAGAGCCCACTGTTTCCGTTAGTTTCAATCCGCCTGACGCGGGACAGACCCGCGCAGAAAGGACCAATCAACCACGGATCAGCACCGAGCAAAGTCGTACGAACCGGGTCGCGAGACAACGGCGTGCGCCACCCGCCACGGGCGAACCCTCTACTCACCAAGGTAGGAGTTCTCATGGACGCACAATTCGCACAACCGGATGGCACGCAGACGCGTGGCATGAAGGGGATCGCATACGACTGGCAGTCTCTGCTGGTGCCGGCCGAGCCGGATTTCACCGAAGAGTTGACAGACCTGATCGACGACGAGCTCGTCACCGAGTCGAACTAGTCGATACCCATCGCTGACAACCAGACACCCAGGATCCCCGGGCGCATCCTCGTGCTCGGGTGCGGGAGCGTGGCCCAGTGCACGATCCCGCTCCTCATCTCCGACCTCGGCATCGACCCCGGCACCATCCACGTCGTCGACTTCGTGGACAACCGCCACCGCATCGCCGATGCACTGGCCAAGGGCGTCACCTACGAGATCGGCCGGGTGACGCAGGAGAACCTCGACGAGTTCCTCTCCGCTCGGTGCAAGGACGGCGACATCCTGCTCGACCTCGCGTGGAACATCGACTGCCCGACGATCCTGCAGTGGTGCTTCGAGCACAACGTGCGGTACCTCAACACGTCGGTCGAGGTGTGGGACCCGTACGAGGACCTCGCCTCGACCCACCCCCTCGACCGCACCCTGTACGTGCGGCACCAGGACCTGCGCCGCCTGAAGCAGAAGTGGGGCCGTCTCGGTGCCACCGCGGTGCTGGAGCACGGCGCCAACCCCGGCATGGTCAGCCACTTCGCGAAGCAGGCACTCACCGAGATGTCGACACGCATGCTGCGCGACGGTCTTGCCACCGGGGGGCGCGCAAAGGCCATCGAGAACGCACTCGCCAACGGCGAGTTCAATGTTCTCGCGATGCTGTCCGGAACGAAGGTCATCCACGTCTCCGAACGCGACACGCAGCTGGCGGCCGAGCCGAAGCGTGTGAACGAGTTCGTGAACACGTGGTCGGTGGACGGTCTCTACGAGGAGGGCATCGCCCCGGCCGAGCTCGGCTGGGGAACCCACGAGAAGACTCTGCCGAAGAACGCGTGGGTGCACGAGGACGACGGCCCGCGCAACCAGATCTGCATCGCGCGGCCGGGAATGGAGACGTGGGTGCGCAGCTGGGTCCCCGCCGGCGAGATCCGCGGCATGGTGGTGCGCCACGGTGAGGCGTACACGATGACCGATCACCTCACGGTGTGGGAGGACGGCAAGGCCGTCTACCGCCCGACATCCCACTACGCGTACTGCCCGAGCGACGCAGCCATCATGAGCGTGCACGAGCTGCTGATGCGCAACTACGAGATGCAGCCGACGCAACGCATCCTGAACGACGAGATCATCCAGGGCGAGGACCAGCTCGGTGTCCTGTTGATGGGCCATGACTACAAGGCGTGGTGGACGGGATCGATCCTCGACATCCACGAGGCCCGCACGAAGGTGCCGAACCAGAGTGCGACGACGCTCCAGGTTGCTTCGTCGGTGATGGCCGCCATCAAGTGGATCATCGCCGAACCGGTGCAGGGTGTCCGCGTGCCCGACGAGCTGCCGCACGAGTTCGTCATCGACGCCGCCAGGCCGTACCTCGGCACCATCTGGTCCGATGCCGTCGATTGGGACCCGCTGCGCAACCGTCGCGACGTGTTCGACCGGTTCAGCGATTCCGCGAGCACGCTGGACCTGTCCGATCCCTGGCAGTTCGGCAACTTCCTCTGCCCGTGACCCCCGTCCCCTGTCGGGAAATCCGGCCGGGGTGTGGACGACCGCGGGAACCGTGGCTAGCCTGACAAGTGATGAAGACCTCGAAGACCCTGCTTCTTCTTAGTTAGCGGCAGCAGCCGTATATCGCTGCTGTCGAAACCCTCTGCCAAGGCAGGGGGTTTTTTCTTTGTCCGAATCACCCCACACCACACCAAGGAACGAACCACATGCCTCCGCAGAACGTGACCCCGAAGAAGATGCCTTTCGAGAAGTACTCGCCGTGGATCCCGCTCGTCCTTGCGGACCGCACCTGGCCGGACAAGACCATCACGAAGGCACCGCTGTGGTGCAGCGTCGACCTGCGCGACGGCAACCAGGCCCTCATCGAACCCATGGACCCCGAGCGAAAGATGCGCATGTTCAAGGCACTCGTGAAGATGGGCTTCAAGGAGATCGAGGTGGGATTCCCCTCCGCCAGCCAGCCGGACTTCGACTTCGTCCGCCAGATCATCGAGGAGGACCTGATCCCCGATGACGTCACCATCCAGGTGCTGGTGCAATGCCGTCCCGAGTTGATCGAGCGGACCTATGAATGCCTGCGCGGTG
>JBEDDY010000048.1:0-13288 GCA_041176025.1 Actinomycetota bacterium
GCTCCGAATAGCCTCGGCGCATGGCTGATGCGACCCCGATCGACCCACTGGCGCTGTTCCGTCTGGACGGGAAGGTCGCAATCGTCACCGGCGCATCTGCCGGACTCGGTGCGCGCTTCGCACGTGTCCTTCACGCGGCGGGGGCGAAGGTGGCGATCACCGCCAGGCGCCTCGACCGTCTCGAGTCACTCTCCGCTGAACTCCCGGGAAGCCTGGCCGTGCAGTGCGACGTGTCGGACGGTGCCCAGCGGGCGGCCCTCGTGTCGGAGGTCGTGGCTCACTTCGGTCGTGTCGACATCCTCGTGAACAACGCAGGCATCGGGCACACAATCGCGATCGAGGACGAATCTCTCGAGAGGTTCCGCGAGGTGATGGAGGTCAACACGACCGCGGTGTGGCACCTCGCCAAGCTGTGTGGCGAGCACATGGTCGCCCAGAAGTCCGGCGCCATCGTCAACGTCGCGTCGATCCTCGGGCTTGTCGGGTCGACCCCGATCAAGCAGGCCAACTACGCGGCCAGCAAGGGAGCCGTCATCAATCTCACGCGCGAGCTGGCATTGCAGTGGGCGCGCAAGGGGGTGCGCGTGAACTCGTTGTGCCCGGGCTGGTTCCCGAGCGAGATGACCGCCGGCATGGAATCCGACCCGGGCTCCCAGAAGTTGATCCAGTCGAACTCACCGATCCCGCGCATGGGGTTCGAGCACGAGCTTGACGGTGCGCTCCTGTTCATGGCGAGCGATGCGTCGTCGTTCATGACGGGCCAGTCCGTCGTGGTGGACGGCGGCTGGACCGCACGATGAACGAACCCGCCGGACAGCTCACACCCACCGGTCGCGAGGTTCTCCGCGCGCCCGGCGTCACCGCGTTCATGGTCGCCCAGTTCACGATGACCGTCGGGGTCATGCTGCAGGCAGCCGCACTCGGCAAGCACATCTTCGACATCACCGACAACGCTCTCGACATCGGGTGGCTCGGTCTCGCCGAGTTCCTGCCCGCTGCGCTGCTCGTGCTCGTCACGGGGACGGTGGCGGACCACTTCGACCGCAAGAAGGTGGTCATCATCGCGTTCTCGGGGGAGGTCATCACCGCACTCGGGTTCATGCTCTACGCCCGCACCGACCCCACCAGCACCACGTTCATCTTCGGGATGGCATTCGTCTTCGGTGTGATGCGCGCGTTCGCCGGACCGGCGGTGCGCACGATCCCGCCGATGATCGCACCGGAGAACGGCCTGCCGCGCATCATCGCGTTCTCGTCCGCGACATGGACGGGGGCGGCCATCATCGGGCCTGCCGTGAGCGGGTTCCTGTACGCCATCGACCCGTGGGTCGCCTACGCAACCGCGGCCGCGCTCATGACGGTCGGTGTCCTCGCGTTCCTCACCATCAAGGTCCCGAAGGGTGCAGGCACCGTGGAGAAGAAGGAACGGCCCACCCTGCGACACGCCATGGAGGGCCTGCGTTTCATCAGGTCAACGCCGATCCTGCTGGCGGCCATCTCGTTGGACCTTTTCGCCGTGCTGTTCGGGGGAGCCATCGCTTTGTTGCCCGTCATCGCCGAGGAACGGCTGAACGTCGGTGACGTCGCCTACGGATGGCTGCGTGCGGCGGCTGGTATCGGTGCGGCATCGATGGCCGTCTTCCTTGCCTCGCGACCGGTCACCAGGAGGGTGGGACGCACGCTGCTCATCGTCGTTGCGGTCTTCGGCATCCACTCGATCGTCCTCGGCATGACCCACAGCTACACGGTGGCCTTCATTGCCGTCCTTGTCGGCTCCGCGGCGGACATGGTCAGCGTCTTCATCCGCAGCTCCATCGTCCCGTTGGTGACTCCCGACGAGAAGCGCGGGCGCGTGAGCGCGGTGGAGGGCGTGTTCATCGGTGCGTCGAACGAACTCGGTGCCTTCGAGTCCGGTGCTGCGGCCGCTGCGTTCGGCGTTCCGGCGACGGTCATCGGCGGTGGCATCGCCACGATGGGAATCGTCGCCTTCTTCTGGGCGAGGTTCCCGATGCTGCGAAATGTTGACCGATTCGAGGACCTCGGGACCGAATAGGGTTGGCCCATGGCCGAGATCATGGACAAGGTCGAGAAGATTGCGAAGAAGGGCATTCCCCGCCGTGGCATCGTGAAGGAGTTCAAGGAGTTCATCAACCGCGGCAATGTTGTGGACATCTCCGTCGCCTTCGTCATGGGTGCCGCGTTCAAGACGGTCGTCGACTCCTTCGCCGGCAGCGCGGACCAACCGGGCATCCTCGGCGGGTTCATCGGGGCGATCTTCGGCGGCAACCAGCCGGACTTCTCGAAGAAGTACGTCAGCATCAACGGCAGCCACATCGAGTTCGGCAAGTTCGCCACCGCCGGCCTGAACTTCGTCCTTGTCGCCCTGGCACTGTTCGTGGTCGTCAAGCTCTACAACAGGTTCCGCGACAACGACGACGCGACGAAGGACGACGTTCCGACGACGAACGAGTTGCTCGTCGAGATCCGCGACGAGTTGCGGGCCCAGCGCGGCGCCCGGGGGTAGTTCCGTTCCCGGCACGGGGTTGAACAGCCGTTGGGCCATTTCACCAATAGCGTGTGGTGCTCATGTCCCGCCGTTTCCTCGCCCCCGCACTGGTCGTGCTGCTCGCGGCATGCGGGGGCACGTCCGCGGGCAGGGACTCGTTCCTCGAGGGCATCGGTCGCATCCCCGGCGCACAGTCGGTCGGGGCCGAGGCACAGGTGGACGGTGCGGGCCTGACGGCACCCGGCGTGCAGGGCCAGGTGCTCGGGGCCACCGCGACGGGCAACCGTCTGATCATCATCGGCGACTCGATCCTGTCGGGAACAGCCGCACGGTACGGCAACGAAATGTGCAACACGCTCGTCCCGATGGGGTGGAGCATGGTGGTCGAGGCGGAGGCCGGCCAACCCGCGTCCTTCGGGCGTGAGGTGCTGAGGGCGCGCATCTACGACGGGTGGGACGCAGCCGTCGTGTTCCTCGGGACGAACCCGAGCGCGAGCATCGACCGCTACCGCCAGGACATGACGCGGATCGTGGAGTCGCTCGCACCGCGGCCCACGCTGCTCCTGACCACCACCCTGTTCCGCGATTCGCAGAAGGCGGTGAACGACGTGATCCGCGAGATCACCTCGTCCCACTCGAACGTCTCGTTGCTCGACTGGGGCACTGCGTCGATGCAGCCCGGCGTGCTGAACAAGGACAACGTCCATCCCACCACTGCCGGAAGGACTCTTCTCGTGAAGGCCATCGCGGCGGCAGTCGGCAACGCGCCCACGTCACCCGGCAAGTGCCTGCCAGCACAGTTCACCGACGACTCGCGCGTGACCGGCGGGGTGATGCCGTCGACATCGGTGGCCGGCGCCACGCCGTCATCGGTGCCTGCTGCCGCATCCACGACCGTCGCGCCGTCCGGTGCAGTGGCGACGACTCTCCCCGCATCCACGACCACGGCACCGCGCGCCGCGACCACCACGGTGGCCCTGGCCGCAACGACCAGCACGACGAGGCCGTAGCGATGCTCCAGGTGCAGAACCTCACCGTGGAGGTGGGCGGGAAGAACGTCGTGCAGGGGGCCACGTTCACCGTGATGGCGCGGGACAAGGTGGGCATCGTCGGCCGCAACGGCGCCGGAAAGACGAGCATGTTCAAGGTGCTCGGCGGCGACAACGAGCCGGCCGCCGGCAAGGTCACGCGCAGCGGCATGTACGGCTACCTCACGCAGGACCCGAAAAACTCAGTCGTCGATGACGGTCGCACCGCCATCACGCACATCCTCTCGGGCCGCAACATCGACGATGACCTGTTCCGTCTGGAGAAGCTGCGCATCGCGATGGAGGAAGAGGCGAGTGAGCGCAACGTGAACCGCTACTCCCGTGCGGAAGAGGAGTTCCGCATGAAGGGCGGGTACTCCGCCGACAGCGAGGCCCGTTCCATCGCAGCCGGCCTCGGGCTGAAGGCGGACCGTCTGGACCTGCAGTTGAAGGTGCTGTCCGGCGGTGAGCGTCGCAGAGTGGAACTGTCACGCATCCTGTTCGCGGGAAGTGACATGTTGCTGCTCGACGAACCGACGAACCACCTCGACATCGACGCGAAGACGTGGTTGCTGAACTTCCTGCGCAACTACAAGGGCGCGCTCCTTGTGATCAGCCACGACCTTGACCTGCTCGACGAGGCCATCACGCGTGTGCTCCATCTCGACCGCCCGGACGAGGACGACACCGGCGAGGTGGTGGAGTACCGCGGTACCTACAGCCAGTACAAGCGGGCCCGTGCCGAGGACGAGGCGCGCCTCGCCAAGAAGGCGATGATGCAGGCGAAGGAGGTCGCCCGACTGCAGGAAGTCGTAGACCGTTTCGGTGCGAAGGCCACGAAGGCAGCCATGGCGCACAGCATCGAGAAGCGCATCGCCCGCATCGAGTCAGAAGGTGTCGGCCCGGTGCGCCGCGACCGCAAGCTGACCGTGAAGTTCCCCGACCCGCCGCAGGCCGGCGAGACGGTGATCAAGGCGAACGGTCTGTCGAAGGCGTACGGCGGCCCTGCGGTGTTCGAGGATGTCGCGTTCGACCTCGGCCGCGGGGAACGTCTGCTGGTGCTCGGGTTGAACGGTGCCGGCAAGACGTCTCTCCTTCGCATCCTCGCGGGCGCGACCTCCGCGAACCTGGGTCACTTCGAGTGGGGACACAACGTGAGTGTCGGGTACTTCGCGCAGGAACACGACCTGCTGGATGCGCACCAGTCGTTGATCTGGCACATGCGCCGCGAGCTGCCGAGCGGCAGCGCCCTCACCGAGACACAGCTGCGCTCGCTGCTCGGCATGTTCGGCCTGCAGGGGGAGAAGGTGTTCCAGGACTCCGGCACGCTCTCCGGCGGCGAGAAGACGAAGCTTGCGCTCGCGATGCTCATGGTCGGCCGGAACAACGTCCTTCTCCTCGACGAGCCCACGAACAACCTGGACCCCGCCAGTCGCGAGGCGGTCGCGAACGCGCTCGAGTCGTGGAAGGGCGCGATCATCATGGTCAGCCACGACACCGAGTTCGTGCAGCATCTCCAGCCCACCAAGGTGCTGCTGATGCCGGACGGCCAGGTCGACTACTTCAGCGACGACTGGTTGGAACTCGTGAGCCTGGCCTAGCGGCCTGTCTGGATCAGGTGGAGCACCTCGGGACTCACGAAGAACCGTTGTGGCCGACCGCGGCCAACAGGTCGGACGTGGTCCTCGAGAATTCCCGTCTCTGCGAGTCGATCAAGCGCGGTGAGCGCGGTACGGGAGGACACGCCCAGTTCGTGTGAGACGTTCTCCGCGGTGAGCACGATCAGCTTCGGTGCGAGAGACAGCACGTTCCAGGTGGCCGCGTCGCTGCGCAGAACCCGTCGTTGGTCGGGATTGAGGAGCATTGCCCGCCATCTGGCAAGAAGAACGTCGAGGTTCTGGACGAGGGCAACCTGTTGCTGTGACGAGCGTGAGACGGTGGATGCAAACCACGAGCACCATTCGTCCAGCATGCCGAGCGAGAACATCGCCAGACCCGATGTGTAGCCACCGATGTCAAACGAAATGGCCGAGCTGACTGCGGGTGGCGAGACGAGGCCCAGGCGCCGGGAGAGGAGCCACGATATGAGCAATCGTCCGACCCGACCGTTGCCGTCCGCGAACGGATGAATCATCTCGAACTGGGCATGGGCAACCGCAGCCTGCAGAACCGGGTCGACATCATCCGTGTTCGCGAAGGCGACCAGGTCATCCATCAGGTCGGGGAGAAGATGAGCCGGGGGAGTGACCACAGCGGCATCAATCGGGCTGGACCCGCCGATCCACCCTTGTTCACGTCGCAGAGTGCCGACATGCGACGAGTCGAGTGGCGTGCGGGACATGAGAGCCCGGTGCCACGACATCAGCATCTCGACTGTCAGGTCTTCATGTGTCTGTTCCAGCGCACTCTCGATGGCATCGAAATGCGCCGCAATCACCGATGACGACCCGGTGCCGGCCGGGAGAACAACATCGACGACCGGTGCGCGGACGCCTTCGATGTGCGACGAAGCGATTCCCTCGTTGCGCAGTGTCAGCCGGGCCGCGGTGGTGAACTCCCGGGGCATTGTCTCTGCTGCCAGTCCGAGACGAGCCGTTGCCGTGGCACATGCCGTCACCGTCCTGGGGGAAACGGACAGGTCCTGGTCGGCCAACGCAATGGGCACCGTGGCCGTGATGCGTCGGCCTCGCCACAGCACGGGGACGCTGTCGGCGGGTCTCATTTGATGAAGGATAATGCCCTATTCATCACTTTGGAACCACATTTCTTACAGTACCACAGAATACATAGTAGTATGTCGGCATGGCATCGACAGGAAAGTCACTTGACCAGTCGCAGCTGCTGAAAGGTGTGCTGGACATGGCCGTTCTGGCTGTCCTCTCTGCCGAGGATGGGTACGGGTACGACGTGGTCCGCCGGCTCCGCACGGCTGGGCTGTCTGAGATCGCAGAAGCGTCGGTCTACGGGACCCTGCGCAGGTTGTTCGCAGACGGCGCCCTCACCAGCTACGTGGTGCCATCAGAAGAAGGACCGCACCGCAAGTACTACGGCCTGACGGACGCCGGCCGCACACAACTCGGGACGCTCGCCTCCACGTGGGCCGAATTCAGCGGTGTGATCAATTCGCTCGTCATCGAATCAACTCACGGAGGAAATTGACATGACCGGACATGATGGCCACTTGAGAAATGCCGCGGTGTTCGCCGAGAGCGTGCGACGCGAGATGCGCAACCTCCCCGCGGAACAGGTGGCGGACCTGACCGACGGCATCGAAGCGGACATGGTCGCGTCACTTGCTGACGGTGGCTCACTCCCGGATGCCGTCGTGTACGCGCACGATCTCATGCGCGCCGCGGGGATCGAGGTTCCCGAAGGTGGCAGGACAGGCACTCGTGGTCGTGTCGTCGCGCTAGGTCTCAGCGCGGGGTCGTGGCTGCGTCACTCGGTCCGCGGGCTGGCACCGGCATGGTGGGTGTTCAGAGCGTGGGTACTCCTGCAGGTCATCGGCTGGCTTGTGGGATTCGGCGGCTCTTCGTACTGGTTCGCTGGTCAATGGGGCGGCAGGGAACTGGTCGCTGTGCTCGTGTTCCTCGTTCTTGTGAGCTTCTCCGTTCGGATCGGCCGCGACAAATGGCTCGTCAAGGGCCGCACGGAGAAGTTGGTCACCGTCCTTCTGGCAGTCTCATCGATCTTCGTGCTTGTCTCGAGGCCGTCCCACGAGAACGGCTGGTTTGTCTACGGAACCCCGGGTATCTCCACTGTCCCCACGTGGGACTGTTCAGGGACCCCCCCGGAACTCATCGGGACTCCGGTGTCGGCAGCAGTCGAGATCCTGGTGAGGGAGGGATTCGCCTACGAAGTCGTCGACATGACCGGATTCAACATGACGAACAGTGCGGGCATCGGGGACTTCCGCGTTCTCAAACAGGATCCACATTTCATGGAGGTGGCGTGCGGTGCGCGGGTCACTCTGATGATTGATCCTTCCGGAGGTGGCGTTCAGACGTCCCTGCCGGGTCAGTCCGCTGACCGGACCACCACGACGGTCCCGCCCGCAATGACCACCGTGCCGAAGTCGGCGACCACCGCAGTGAAAGCAACGACTACAACGGCCCCCTGATACCGTCGCCCACCATGAAGTACGGAATCTTTGGTGGTGCGGTCAATGACGGAACGGTGGACGATGTCGTCGCCGAGGCGCGGTCGGCGGAGAAGGACGGGTTCGCCAGCTACTGGGCCCCGAACATCTTCGGCCACGACGCGCTGACGTGCCTGGCCATCGTGGGCCGCGAGGTGCCGCGCATCGAGCTCGGCACGTCGGTGGTCCCCACGTACCCGCGCCACCCGCACGCAATCGCCCAGCAGTGCCACACCGTTGCCGCAGCATCCGGCAACCGTCTCACGCTCGGCATCGGGCTCAGCCACAAGATCGTCATCGAGAACATGCTCGGCATGAGCTACGACAAGCCCGTGCGCCACCTGCGCGAGTACCTCAGCATCCTCGGGCCGCTCTCGAAGAACCAGCCCGCTGACTTCACGGGCGAGACGTACGAGGTACACGGCGGCATCGCCGCGAAGGGTTCGAACGGATTCGGCATCGTGGTGGCCGCACTCGGCGAGCAGATGCTGCGCGTGACTGCCGCACTCGCGGACGGCACGCTCACGTGGTGCACCGGGCCCGCGACGCTCTCGGGTCACACCATCCCCACGATCACGCGTGCGGCAGAGGAACTCGGCCGTCCGGCACCGCGCGTGATCGCTGCACTGCCGGTGTGCGTCACACAGGACAAGGAAGCTGCCGCATCGCGCGCTGCGAAGGTGTTCGCCGTCTACGGCACGCTGCCCAGCTACCGCGCCATGCTCGACAAGGAGGGTGCAGCCGGCCCGGCCGACATCGCGATCACCGGTTCGGTGGCAGAGGTGCAGGACCGCGTCGCGGCGCTCGCCGGGATCGGCGTCACCGACTTTGCAGCCGTCGAGTTCGGCGGCACGCCCGATGAAGTCGCGAACACCCGTGAGGCCCTGAAGGGCCTGCTCAAGTAGCCATGGCGACTCTCTTCGACGAGGTCCGTTTCGCCCACGGGCCGGCGATGTCCAACAGGTTCATGCTGGCGCCGCTCACGAACAGTCAGAGCAATGACGACGGCACGCTCTCCGACGACGAGCACCACTGGCTCACCATGCGCGCCGAGGGTGGCTTCGGCCTCACCATGACGTGTGCGGCGCACGTGCAGGCTGTCGGCCAGGGTTTCCCGGGCCAACTGGGGACGTTCAGCGATGACCACATCCCCGGTCTCGCCCGGCTGGCCCACGACATCAAGAAACACCACAGCCTGGCCATCGTGCAGTTGCACCACGCAGGCAACCGCTCGCCGAAAGAGATCGTGGGCACGCCTGTGTGCCCGAGCGACGACCCGGCAACCGGGGCCCGCGCGCTGACCACGGAGGAAGTCGAACAGCTGATCGAGGACTTCGTCGCAGCCGCCGTCCGTTGCGAGAAGGCAGGGTTCGACGGTGTCGAGCTGCATGGCGCCCATGGGTACGTCATCGCCCAGTTCCTGTCGCCGGAGGTCAACCAGCGCACGGACCGGTTCGGTGGGTCACTGGACAACCGGTCCCGCGTCCTGTTCGAGATCATCGACGGGATTCGTGCCCGCACCGGGACGGGGTTCAACCTGTCCGTGCGCCTGTCACCCGAGCGGTTCGGCCTCCGCACATCCGAGATGGTCGACGTCTACACGCGGCTCGTGCAGGAGGCAAAGGTCGACTTCGTCGACATGTCGCTCTGGGACGTCACCAAGAACGGTGTCGACGAGGAATTCAAGGAAACGAAGTTGATCGACGTCTTCGCGGGTATCGAGCGCGGACCGGTGAGGCTGGCAGTTGCCGGAAAGCTGTACTCGGCTGCCGACTGCCGTTTCGCGATCGAGCACGGTGCGGACTTCGTGGCCGTCGGGCGCGGTGCGATCCTGCACCACGACTTCCCGCGTCTCTGCGCCGCAGAACCGGACTTCACGGTGCGTGCGCTGCCGGTCTCGCGGGCCACGCTCCACGAGGAGGGACTCTCCGACACCTTCATCTCGTACATGGGCAACTGGCCGGGCTTCGTCGCCGACTGAACGGACTTTCCCCGGGAATGTCGAAGGGCCCCCTTGCGGGGGCCCTTCTCGTTGAGTCGTGGTTTGTGATCAGCCGTTGACCGGCGGGAACACCTTCGGCAGGAGCATGTCGCAGGTGACCTTCAGCTCCTTGCTGTTCACGAGTGCGACACACCACTTCTCGGACTGGTCGCCGAGGATCTTCAGTGCCTCGGTCGGGGACTTGACGGCCACCAGCTGGTCGCACTTGTCCTTGGGGAAGCCGATGGTGCCGCACGCACGGTTGAACTCGGCAGCCTTGTTGAACTGCTGCGGACCGGGCTGCATGGACTTGTTGCTCTGGACCTGCTGGTTCGGCTGCTGCTGCTCGATGTGCTGCTTGTTCTCGGCCTGGGCCTTGTCCATCTCCTCGTTGAATTCCTTGTCCTCGTCGGACATCTCGATGTCCTCGTCGGAGGCGAACTCGGACGACACGTACTCCACCTTGTAGGTGCGGGTCTTCGGTGTGGTGACGCCGGCCGCCTTCTTCACGACCACGCGGTACAGGACGACCCCGTCCATCCACACGTCGTCCTCATCGGTTGCGGAGATGTCGAACACCACGCGGCCACCACGGGTCTTGTCGGAGTCGTACTCCTCCCACTCCGGCTCCTCCTCGTCGTAGGCCACCTCGATGACGGCCGTGACCCTTTTCGACTTCGGGGTGACACTGACCGTGATCTGGCAGTCGTCCGCGTCCGAGTCCTCGACCATCTTTCCGTCGGCACAATCGCCGGTCATGAATGCCTTGGCCGTTGCCTTGGCTGCCGCGTCGGCCGATGACGACCCGACGGCGATGACCATGCCCAGTGCCGCAATGGATGTGGCGAATGCTCGAATCTTCACGATGTCCCCGTTTCCCGGGCGGATGCCCGATGGGTGAACATTATTCGGTGGAGGGTCAGGTTCCAAGACCCCGGGCGACAATTTGCCGTGTGTTCGCCTAGCGGAGGCTGAGCGGGGTGCCGGCCTTGACCATGTCGAAGAAGTCATTGCCCTTGTCATCCACGACGATGAACGCCGGGAAGTCCTGCACCTCGATCTTCCAGACGGCCTCCATGCCGAGCTCGGGGTACTCGAGCACCTCGACCTTGGTGATGCAGTCCTGTGCGAGGCGTGCGGCGGGTCCACCGATGGAGCCCAGGTAGAAACCGCCGAACTGCCTGCACGCGTCGGTGACCTGCCGCGAGCGGTTGCCCTTGGCGAGCATCACGAACGAACCGCCGGCTTCCTGGAAATCGTGGACGTAGCTGTCCATGCGCCCGGCAGTCGTCGGCCCGAACGAACCCGACGCCATGCCCTCCGGGGTCTTCGCGGGGCCGGCGTAGTAGACGGCGTGGTTCTTCATGTAGTCCGGCAGGCCCTGGCCCGAGTCCAGGCGTTCCTTCAGCTTCGCGTGTGCGATGTCGCGCGCCACGACGACGGGCCCGGTCAGCATGACGCGGGTCTTCACCGGGTACTTCGACAGCGTCGCGCGGATCTCGTCCATCGGACGGTTCAGGTCGATGTGAACCACCTCGTCGCTGAGTTCCTCGTGGGTGACCTCGGGCAGGAAGCGCGCGGGGTCGGTCTCGAGCTCCTCGATGAAGATCCCGTCCTTCGTGATCTTGCCGAGCGTCTGGCGGTCGGCGCTGCACGACACGGCGAACGCAACGGGGCAGCTGGCGCCGTGGCGGGGGAGACGGATGACGCGGACGTCGTGGCAGAAGTACTTGCCGCCGAACTGCGCGCCGATGCCGGTCTCCTGGGAGAGTTTCAGGATCTTCGCCTCGAGGTCGACGTCGCGGAACCCGTTGCCGAGGTCCGAGCCCTGCGTGGGGAGCGAGTCGAGGTAACGGGTGCTCGCGAGCTTTGCGGTCTCGACGGCGTGTTCGGCCGACGTGCCGCCGATGACGACGGCAAGGTGGTACGGCGGGCATGCCGCGGTGCCGAGCGACACGAGCTTGTCGAACACCCACGGCAGCAGGGACTTCTCGTTCAGCAGCGCCTTCGTCTCCTGGAACAGGTAGCTCTTGTTGGCCGAGCCGCCGCCCTTCGCCATGAACAGGAACTTGTACGCATCGCCGTCGACGGCATTGATCTTGATCTCGGCGGGAAGATTGTTGCCGGTGTTCCTCTCGTCGTACATGTTGATCGGCGCCATCTGGCTGTAGCGCAGGTTGCTTGTCTGGTACGTGTTGAACACGCCGCGTGCGATTGCTTCCTCGTCGCCTCCTCCGGTCATCACGAACTGGCCCTTCTTCGCCTTCACGATGGCCGTGCCGGTGTCCTGGCACATCGGCAGCACACCGCCCGCTGCGATGCCCGCGTTCTTCAGCAGGTCGAGTGCCACGAAGCGATCGTTCGCACTGGCCTCGGGGTCATCCAGGATGTTGCGCAACTGCTGCAGGTGACCGGAGCGCAGGAGATGTGCGATGTCGCGCATCGCCGTCTCGGTGAGGAGCGTGATCGCCTCTGGCGACACCTTCAGGAACGTGCCGAGAGGGGTCTCGACGGTCTCGACGCCCTCCGTGGAGACCAACCGGTACTTGGTCGTGTCGGGGCCGAGGGGGAGTATTTCGGTGAATGCGAACTCTGCCATGCCGACGAGGCTAGGCGTTCGGGTTCACGGGCCAGTCATGCTTCGGGTACCTGCCGGCCATGTCCTTTCTCACGTCGGCCCACGACCCCGACCAGAATCCCGGGAGGTCCGCGGTCACCTGGATGGGTCGGTCCGCGGGCGAGAGCAGCTGGATGCGCAACGGCACGCGACCATCGAGAACCGTGGGGTGCTTGGTGACGCCGAACAGGTGCTGCACACGCACAGAAATCGTGGGTACGGTCGGGTCGGCATAGTTGATCGCCACCGGGCGTCCCTTCGGAGGGTGGTACGAACGCGGTGCGAGCCGGTCCACCTGCGATGACTTGTCCCACCCGAGGACCGACTGCATCACGAGGACGAGATCCACCCTCTGCAGGTCGGCGCGCCCCGTGGCGCCCGCGAGGAACGGCACGAGCCACTCGTCGAGCGTCGCGAGCATCGTGCGGTGGGAGAGGTCCGGCCATTCGTCGCCCAGGTGATGGCGCAGGAACGCGACACGGGTGCGCAGGCTGTCTGCGTCGGTTGCACCGCCGAGGGCTTTCATCGAGGTCGCACGGACGCGCTCGAGCAGGGCCTCCGTCGTGTCGTCGCCCGGGACGGGCGGGAGGTCCCGTTCGTCGATGCGCAACGAGCCGACCTTGCGTGTCACCTTCAGCACGAGGTCGTCACGCGACTTGTCCCACGTCAGGTATGACTCCACGTCCACGTCGTCGCCGAGAACCGGTGCGATGTGGTTCGCATCGACCGCCGCGCCGCGACGGAGCCGTGCATTGCCCCGGCCACCGTCGATGTCGGCCGCCACGATGAAGGGTTCCCTCGCGAGTGAGTCCTTCGAGTTGCACGCGGCACCACCGCCGTTGCGCATGAGGAATTGTCCCGCTGTCTGGCGGGCCATGGCGAGGCGGTCGGGGTAGGCGGCGAGGAGAACCTGCCCGGTGAGCGAGTCGATCTCGTCCGTGCTCACGTGCGTGTCACTGTCGATCCTCGCGCGCCGTGCGATGTCGCGCGCCGCCTCGAACACACGTCGCACCGCACC
>JBEDDY010000049.1:0-12529 GCA_041176025.1 Actinomycetota bacterium
CGGCAATCACGTCGCCGTATTGCTTCGTCACGCCGACAAGCTGTACCGAGCCGCGCTCTCCTGTCACTCCCACCTCCAGTCAGAGAACCCTCGGAAATCATACGCACAGGTGGCAGTCACGGGAGAAACATGTCCCGCACGGGATAATGGACCGATGGCCGACTCCCTTGATCACCTTGCGCGGCGCCATCTCTGGGGGCACTTCACCCGGCTCGCGGGGGTCCAACGGGACGGCATGCCCATCATCGAGCGCGGAGACGGTGCCTACGTCTACGACACCAACGGCAAGAAGTACCTCGACGGCCTGAGCGGTCTCTTCACGGTCAACATCGGCCACGGTCGCCGCGAGTTGGCGCAAGCCGCGGCCGCACAGACGGAGAAGTTGTCCTACTTCCCGCTCTGGAGCTTCGGCACACCGCCCGCGATCGAACTGGCGGCACGGCTCGCCGACCTTGCCCCGGGCGACCTCAACCGCGTGTTCTTCACCACGGGTGGCGGCGAGGCAGTCGAGTCAGCATGGAAACTGGCCATGCAGTACTTCGCCGCAGTCGGCCAGCCGCAACGCCGCAAGGTGATCAGCCGCGACTACGCCTACCACGGCACCTCACTCGGCGCCCTCTCGATCACTGGTATCCCCGCCATCCGCGAACCGTTCGAGCCGCTGCTCCCCACCGCCGTGAAGATCCGCAACACGAACCGCTACCGATGCGCGTCATGCGCGGACGCGCCGGCCTGCACACTCGACTGTGCCGACGATCTCGAGCGACGGATCCTGGCAGAGGGGCCGGAGACGGTCGCGATGGTCATCATGGAACCGGTGCAGAACACCGGGGGCACGCTCGTGCCTCCGGAGGGATACTGGAAGAAGGTCCGCGAGACCTGCGACAAGTACGGGGTTCTCCTCGTGTCCGACGAGGTCATCTGCGCATTCGGACGCCTCGGCCACATGTTCGCGTGCGAGAGGTTCGGGTACCAACCCGACATGATCACTTTCGCCAAGGGTGTCACCAGCGGTTACTCGGCGCTCGGAGGCGTCGTCGTGAGTGACCGCATCGCATCACCGTTCGTGGAGGAGCCCACCCGCACGTACCTGCACGGTTCCACTTTCGGCGGTCACCCGGTCGGGTGTGCGGTCGCCCTAGCCAACCTCGACATCCTGGAACGGGAGGACCTCTGCGGCAACGTCCTGCGGAACGAGCCGTTGTTCGACGACGTCATGGCGTCGCTCGCGGAACTCCCGATTGTCGGCGACGTGCGCGGCTGCGGCTACTTCAGGGTGGCAGAACTCGTGCGCGACAAGGAGACGAAGGAGACGTTCTCCGACGAAGAGAGCGAGTGGCTGCTGCGGGGCGTGCTCTCGCCGATCCTCTATGACGCCGGGCTGATCTGCCGTGCAGACGACCGCGCCGACCCGGTGGTCGTGCTGTCCCCCACCCTCGTGTGCGGCGAGAAGGAACTCGAGTTCATCCGCGCCACTCTCCGGCACGCCTTCACGACGGCATGGGACGAGTTCCGCCGTCGCTGATCAACTGTCGATGTTCGCCATCACGTGCTTGATGCGCGTGTAGTCGTCGAGCGCGTACGCAGACAGGTCCTTGCCGTAGCCGGACTTCTTGTAGCCACCGTGGGGCATCTCCGCCACCAGGGGGATGTGGGTGTTGATCCACACACATCCAAAATCGAGATTCTTCGCCATGCGCATGGCCTTGCCGAAGTCGCGCGTCCACACCGACGAGGCAAGTCCGTACTCGACGCCGTTCGCCCAGCGCAGTGCCTCGTCCTCGTCGGAGAACCGCTGGACCGTGATGACGGGTCCGAAGATCTCGTTCTGGATCATCTCGTCGTCCTGGCGGAGGTCGGCAACGACCGTCGGCTCGAAGAAGTAACCGTCGGAACCCTGTCGAGACCCTCCGGTGACGACCCGCGCATGGGACGGCGTGCGGTCAACGAACCCCGCGACGCGGGCCAGTTGGTTCGCGTTGTTGAGCGGCCCGTAGAGGACGTCCTCGTCATCGGGAAGCCCTGTGCGTGACGCAGCCGCGGCCTCCGCGAGTGCGGCGACGAACTCGTTGTAGACGCGCGGTCCGCAGACGACACGAGTGGCCGCGGTGCAGTCCTGGCCGGCATTGAAAAGGCCTGCCGTCGCGATTCCCTCGGCGGCCGCCTCGATGTCCGCATCGTCGAACACGATGACCGGGGCCTTGCCGCCGAGTTCGAGGTGCAGCCTCTTGAGACTCTTCGAGGCGGCTTCTGCCACCTCCATGCCGGCCCTGACGGAACCGGTCACCGAGATCATCGAGGGGATGTCGTGTTCCACCATTCGCCGACCGGTGTCACGGTCACCGCACACCACGTTCAGCACACCCGCCGGCAGGAATTCCGCGGCGAGCTCGGCAATGAAGGCCGCGCTGGCCGGTGTGGTGTCGGACGGTTTCAGCACGACGGTGTTTCCCGCGGCGATGGCGGGCGCGAACTTCCACACCGCCATCATCATCGGGTAGTTCCAGGGCGCCACCTGTGCGCACACACCCACTGGCTCGCGGCGGATCATTGACGTCATGTTGCGCATGTACTCGGCGGTGGCCTTGCCCTCGAGCATGCGTGCGGCGCCAGCGAAGAAGCGGATCTGGTCGACCATCGGCGGGATCTCCTCGCTTGCGGTCATCCCGATGGGCTTGCCGGTGTTCTCGACCTCGATGGCAATCAGCTCCTCGGCCCTCGACTCGATGGCATCAGCGATGCGCAGGAGCGCGAGCGACCGCTCGGACGGGGTCGAATTCCTCCATTCTTCGAACGCGGCTCCCGCCGCCTTCATCGCGCGGTCGACGTCCTCGGCGCCCGAGAGCGGTGCGGTGGCGTAGGGCGTGCCCGTGACCGGGTTGATGATCTCGGCCGTGCGGCCGTCGTGGGCGTCGACTGACTGTCCGTTGATGAAGTTCCTGAACGTGCGCATTCCTCCATCGTTCCACACCGGACAGGTCCGTGAAACCGACACAGCGGGACTTTGTATTAGACACATGACATGGCACAAGTGACCACGGTCGGGGTCCCCCGCGAGATCAAGACAGCCGAGGGCCGGGTGGCCCTCACACCCGACGGCGTGCGGGAGTTCGAGCGAATCGGCATCAACGTCTACGTCGAGACGGGGGCCGGCGAGGGGGCATCGATCCCCGACTCCGACTACGTCGCCGCCGGCGCCGACATCGTCCCCACCGCAGCTGATGCGTGGAGCCAGCAGATGGTCGTGAAGGTGAAGGAACCGAAGCCCGAGGAGTTCGGGTTCCTCCGACCGGACCTCACGCTGTTCACCTACCTGCACCTTGCCGCCTACCCGGCGGTTGCGGAGGCACTCGTCGCGAACCGGACGACTGCGTTCGCCTACGAGACGGTCCAGGCGCGCGACGGTTCGCTCCCGCTCCTCGCACCGATGAGCGAGGTGGCCGGTCGGTTGGCGCCGCAGATGGGTGCGCACTTCCTGGAGCGGACCCACGGCGGCCGTGGGGTGCTGATGGGCGGAGCGCCCGGGGTGAGACCCGCCCGAGTGGTCGTGCTCGGTGCCGGCAACGTCGGCTGGAACGCGGCATGGATCGCCGCGGGCATGGAGGCCGAGGTCGTCCTCCTCGACAAGAACCTCGACCGCCTGCGGTACGTCGACCAGATCCACCGCGGTCGCATCATGACCCTCGCATCGAACAGAGGCGCCATCGAGCGCAGCATCGCCGAGGCAGACCTTGTCATCGGAGCGGTGCTCGTCGCCGGCGGACGTGCTCCGGTGGTGGTGACGGAGGAAATGGTGCGTTCCATGAAACCCGGCGCGGTGATTGTCGACGTCGCGGTTGACCAGGGCGGGTGCATCGAGACGACACGCGAGACCACGCACACCGACCCGACATACGTGCGGCACGGGGTGGTGCACTACGCGGTGGGAAACATGCCCGGTGCCGTGCCACACACCAGCACGTACGCGCTCACCAACGCAACGCTTCCCTATCTGCTCGAGGTCGCAGTGAACGGCGCCATCGTGGCGGCCTCCGATGCGCCCGTTGCGCAGGGGCTCAACACGGTCGCCGGCCACGTCACCTACAAGGCGGTTGCCGAGGCCCTGGGGGTGCCCCACGTGATGCCGAAAGACGCGCTCCGGTCCTAGGGTGGGCGGATGGCCGTTCCCGCCTCCGAGCTAGACATCCCCCACGTCCCGCTGTTCGCCGACGGCGACCGTCAGGTCCGCCGAGCCGCGATGAGGGAGATCGCATCGTTGGCCCCCGTCGCACGCACCGACATCGGGTATTCCGCACTGCACTACGACACGGTCACCAAGGTGCTGCGCGACAAGCGGTGGCACAGCGCGGTCGGCTTTGCCGCCCAGCTGGCAGGTGTCACCGACGAGAAATTCCTTGCCCGACGCCGCGTCAGCATCCTGAACGCCGAGGGCGAGACGCACGTCCGGCTGCGCAGGCTCGTCGCCCAGGCATTCTCCCCGCGCAGCGCCGACCGTCTGCGTCCGTTCATGCGCGAGGTCATCAACGGGCTGATCGAACCGTCCACGAGGACCGGCAGCACCGAGTTCGTGCGCGACGTCTGCGAGCCCTACCCCATCCCGATCATCTGCGAGTTGCTCGGCGCACCGAAGGCCGACTGGCAGAAGTTCAGCGTGTGGGCCACCGACGTCCTGCGCATCTTCAACGGGACCCTGCTCGAGGACCTGCCCGTGATCATGAAGGCACAGGACGAACTCGGCGAGTACGTGCGCGGTCTCATCGCCGAACGCCGCTCCGCACCGCAGGACGACCTGCTCACCGACATGATCGCAGCCGAGGAAGAGGGTGACCGCCTGTCCACCGAGGAACTCGAGATGATGGTCGAGGCCGTCATCGTGGGCGGCACGGACACCACGCGCAACCAGCTCGGCCTGTGTCTTGCGGTGTTCCTCGACCACCCCGAACAGTGGGACCTGCTCGCGCGTCAACCGGAACTGGCACCGCGCGCAGTGGAGGAATGCATGCGTTTCTGGGGCGCCGTGAACGGGACCATCCGCTACGCGACCGAGGACATCGAGATGGACGGCGTCATCTTCCCCAAGGGGACGTTCATGAGCACGAGCCTCGCGACGGCGAATTTCGACGCAAACGTGTTCCCCGATCCCGAGAAGTTCGACATCACGCGCGAGCCGGTCGGTTCACCGCACATGTCGTTCGGCAGCGGCATCCACTACTGCCTCGGTGCCTCGCTCGCGCGCGCAGAGTTGCAGGAGGCACTCGCCATTCTTCCGGCGCGCATGCCCAACATCGAGCGCAGCGGTGAGACCGTGATGAAACCGGCCACGACCGCGATCTTCGGCCCCGCATCGATGCCGATTACTTTCGACGCCGGCCGTTAGCCCAACACGCCTCCGGGAGGGGTGCGCCAGTACTGTGGCAATGCCCCGTATGACCGACTCGCCGCGCCTGAAGAAGCCCCCCACGCCGGGTTCCGCACGTGCGGCTCTTGCCCACCCGCAGTTCAGACGGATGTGGCTCTCGAGTTTCACGTCCAGCATCGGCGTCTGGATGCAGCAGGTGGTCCTGCCGGCCTACATCTACTCGCGCACGAAGAGTGCGTCGACGGTGGCCATCTTCTCGTTCGCCCAGATGGGTCCGCTCCTGCTCCTGTCCATCCCGGCCGGTGTCATGGCGGACAAGTTTGACCGGCGCAAGTGGATCGTGTTCGCCCAGGTCATCCAGATGACGGGTGCGGTGCTTCTCGGCGTGTTCACGTCGCTGCACGCGGCCATCCCAGCCTTGTTCATCGCCCAGCTCGTGGTGGGCATCGGCAACAGCCTGAACGCACCCGCGTTCTCCGCCATCCTCCCGAGTCTCGTGCCTCCGGAGGACCTCGGTGGCTCCATCAGCCTCTCGTCAGTCTCCGTGAACGGGTCTCGTGTGACCGGCCCGATCGTCGCGGCACTGCTGATGAACGCCGGGGTCCAGACACAGCACATCTTCTTCATCAACGCCTGCATGTACCTCATCGTCATGTCCGCGGTGCTCAGGATCACGATGCCGAAGACGGAGAAGACCACCGAGTCCGGCTGGCGCTCCCTCACACTCGGCATCCGGGTGGCGCGGGAACGACCGGTGATCGGGCGGGTGCTGCTGTCCATGTTCTCCTTCTCGTTGTTCAGCCTCACGTTCGTCGGCCTGTTCCCCGCGGTCGCGGACCTCGCGTTCGACATCCCACCGAAGACCGCCACGTACAAGTGGTTGTACGCCACCTGGGGATTCGGTTCGATGCTCGGCGCACTCGCCGTGGGAACATTCCTCGCCACCGAGGACAAGCGCACCACGGCGCGCCGTGGGTTCGCCATGTTCTCGGTCGCCCTCGCCCTGTTTGCCTCGTCCCCCAACATCCCGCTCGCGTTCGTCACCGGTTTCGTGCTCGGCACCACGTACTTCTCCACGACCACGGCGCTGATGACGGTCCTGCAGAGCCGACTCGAGCTCGCCGTGCGGGCACGCGTGCTGTCCCTCTGGTTCATGGCATTCGGCGGCACGATTCCCATCGGCAACATGATCTTCGGTCCGATCATGGACCGAATCGGCCCGCGGCCGGTTCTCTACTTCGGCTCTCTCTGGGCGCTCTTCCTTGCGTGGTGGTGCAACATCCACAAACTGGACCACGCCGCGGCCGAGGAGGCGGCATTCATCGTCGCCGAAGTGGACCCCACCTAGAGATTCATCAGCGCGTCGACGACACGCTCGGTGCGCGACGAACGAGAACCCTTCACCAGGACGGCGGTGTCCGGGCCGAGACCGACAACCGCACCGACCGCTTCCTCCAGCGTCGAGACAACCGGGCCGTACAGGTCGGTCTCGAGGGCGACGACGTCGATGTCCATGTCGCAGGCATGTTGCCACACGTACCGATGGGATGCTTCCGGCTCGGTGATCTCCGCCATGGCCCCGAGCACTGCCACGTGGTGTGCGGCAGACGACGCGCGGAGCGTGTGGAGTGCGGCGACCATCGAGGACGGATTCGCGTTGTAGGAGTCATCGAGAATGCGGATTCCCGACCTCGACGTGCGCCATTGGACGCGCTGTCCCGCCATCTCGACATTCGCGAGGGCCGCGACTGCATCACCCAACGGCACGCCGCACGCCATCCCCGCCGCGACGGCAGCACATGCGTTCGATGCCATGTGCGGACCCGGGACAGTGAGGACTGCCCGTGCCGTCGCACCGTCCGCCGAGAAATCGACCGTGCAGCAGCCGTCACCGTCGACACCGACGATTGCGAACCTGACGGTGCAGTCGTCGCCCGTTCCGTAGGTCACGACGCGTGCGGGGGTGACGGCTGCCATCGACGCCACACGCGGGTCATCGGCATTCAGCACCGCCACACCGCCTGCAGGCAGTGACGCAGCGAGTTCGGACTTCGCCCTCGCAACTCCGTCGATGCCCCCGACCCTGTCACCGTGCGCGTCACCGACGATCGTGATGACCCCGATGTCCGGCCGACCCACTTCGCAGAGGCGGGCGATCTCGCCGAACCCGCGCATGCCCATCTCGAGCACGATGGCGTCACACTCGTCGGGTGCGTTGGCCATGGTCACCGGGACGCCCATGTCGTTGTTGAAGGACTTGAACGCACCGTGCGGGTGGCCGAACGACGCGCGCAGCACCGCGAGGATGAAATCCTTGGTGGAGGTCTTGCCCGCCGAACCCGTGACACCGATGACGCGGCCCGCTGCAGATGTCCCGAGACGCTCGCGGCACAGCCTGCCGATGGCGGTCATGGCCGCCGACGTGTCGTCGACCTCCACGCAGGGGATGCCGTCCGTCGCACGACCGCGCGAGACCACTGCGAATGCGGCGCCGGCGTCGCGCGCCGCGGCGACGAAATCATTGCCGTCCCGTTCACTGACGACGGCGACGAATGCCTGGCCCTGCTCCAGCGTGCGCGTGTCGAACGAGATTCCCCGTGCCGTGGCATCGGGCCCGACCAATGTTCCGCCGGCACAGTTCGCCACGTCGAGGGCCGTGATGCGCATGCGCCGACCCTAGCGGCGAGTACCGTCGAAGGGAATGAACGGCACCCGCACGACGCTCGTCATCCTGTTCGGGGGCCAGTCCGCGGAGCACGATGTCAGTTGTGTCACCGCATCACACGTGATGCGCGCCGCCGACCCGCAGAGGTACGACATCGTCGGCGTCGGAATTTCGCGTGACGGCTCGTGGCACATGCCCGCCGCTCTCACCTTCACCGGCCCCGCAGCACGCGAGATCCCCGGTCGTCTGACCGTCGACGGACCGGTCATCGAACCGTCGACGGCCGTGCGTGCGGACCACGGGAACACCGTGGTCCTTCCGATGCTGCACGGACCGCTCGGCGAGGACGGCACGGTCCAGGGCATGCTCGAGCTGATGGGCGTGCCCTACGCGGGAAGCGGCGTCCTCTCGAGTGCCATCGCGATGGACAAGGGAATCGCCAAGCAGTTGTTCGCACAGGCCGGAATCCCGCAGGCCGACCACCGCACGATGCACGCGGGTGACTGCACGCGGGACGCCCTCTCGGTTGCTCTCAGCGAACTCGGCGGTGACGTCTTCGTGAAACCCGCCAACATGGGGTCGTCCGTCGGCGTGTCGCACGCGGATTCACTCGAGGCCGTGGTGGATGCCGTCACGCTCGCCTCGAGGTACGACGACTGGATCATCATCGAGGAGACCGTGCGGGCACGCGAGATCGAGGTGTCGGTGCTGGGGAACCGTTCGCCGCGTGCGTCCCTGCCCGGCGAGATCACGCCGAGCAAGGACTTCTACGACTACGAGGACAAGTACGAGGACGACTCCGCGACCCTGACTGTTCCGGCGCGACTGACACCGGCCCAGACCGATGAGGTGCGGTCCCTCGCGTTGCGCGCATACGGCACGCTGCGGTGTGAGGGGATGGCGCGAGTCGACTTCTTCTTCGAGGAGGACGGCCGTGGGTTCCTCTGCAACGAGATCAACACGATCCCGGGGTTCACGCCGATCTCGATGTACCCGAAGATGTGGCAGGCATCAGGGGTCTCCTACCCCGAACTGATCGACGAACTCGTCAACCTCGCCGTCGACAGACACGTGCTGCGCAAGCACGACACGTCGCACTGAACCGTCAGCCGTTGGCGGCGGGGATGTTGATCGTCTCGCCGATGAGGAACGTGACGGCACCCGTGGCCCACTCGTTGGCCGCGCGCAATTGCGCCTCCGTGATGCAGAACTTCTTCGTGATGGCCCACATGGAGTCACCCGACTGGATCACGTAGGTCCCGGCAGGACGGGTCCCGCACCCCGGACCCACGGGCCCGACGGGTGCAGTGGTGTTGCCCGTTGCCGGCGCCTGGGTGTTTCCGTTGTCCACCGGCTGGGTCGCGTTCGCGGGGATGCGCAGTGTCTGGCCGGGATACGGGAAGTCCGTGGGCACGAGGATGGCGTTGTACGAGAGCAAGAGGCTGACCGTGATGCCGAACTTGGTCGCCACGGAGATCGGTGAATCCCCGGCCACGATCGTGTAGGTGGTCTCTGACCCGACTGCGTTGGCCGGCAGGGTCGTGGTGGTGCCGGGCAGTGTGCTGGCCACCGGCGGGATGGTCGCGAAAGCCGTGGGCGTCACCCCCACGACGGTGGTGGCGACGCCGAGAGTGTCCCCGCCGCACGATGCCAACGACGGCAGAGCCACGGCAACGCAGACGAGCGCCCCGAAGGAACTGGCCAGGCGGCGCCGGGTAACTGACTGCACGATGTTCAACGGTAGTTGGTGGGGATGCGCCGATGGTGGCGCACCCGTGTCACACCAACGGTCTGGCGGTCGGTGCGATGGGGCTGGGAAGCGACGACGCACCCATCAGGTGGTTGTCGACGCCGGCCGCGCACGAACGACCCTCTGCGATGGCCCACACGATGAGACTCTGGCCGCGACCCATGTCGCCGGCCACGAACACCCCGGGGACGTTCGTCCGGTAGTCAGCATCGCGTGCGACGTTGCCGCGCTCGTCGAATGCGACACCGAGCTGGTCGAGCCACGAACCCTTCTCGGGACCGACGAACCCCATCGCGAGGAACACGAGGTCGGCCGCGATCTCCCTGTCCGTTCCCTCGATCTTCTCGAACCTGCCGTTCACCATCTGCACCTCGTGCACGAGCAGTGCACGCACGTTGCCGTTGCCGTCATCGACGAATCGTTCGGTGTTCACGCTGTACACGCGCTCGCCGCCCTCCTCGTGGGCGGAGGAGACGCGGTAGATCATGGAGTACTGGGGCCACGGGTTGCCCGACGCACGGGTCTCCGGGGGCCTCGGCATGATCTCCAGCTGGAACACTTCCTTTGCGCCCTGGCGCAGCGCCGTGCCGAGGCAGTCGGCCCCTGTGTCGCCGCCGCCGATGATGACGACGCTCTTGCCCTTCGCGTTGATCGACGGCTCGGAGAAGTCACCTTCCTGGACCTTGTTCGCGATGGGCAGGTACTCCATCGCCTGGTGGATGCCCTTCAGCTCGCGGCCCGGCACGTTCAGGTCGCGCCACGCAGTCGCGCCGCACGCGAGAACGAGCGCGTCGACGCTCGCGCGCAGCACCTCGATGTCCACGGCTCCGCCGACGTCGGCGCCGGTGCGGAACTCCGTTCCCTCCGCCTTCATCTGCTCGATGCGGCGGTCGATGTGGCGCTTCTCCATCTTGAACTCGGGGATGCCGTAGCGCAGGAGGCCACCGATGCGGTCGGCACGCTCGAGCACGACGACGTCGTGACCCGCGCGCGTCAACTGCTGGGCGGCGGCGAGTCCCGCCGGGCCGCTTCCGATGACCGCTATCCGCTTGCCGGTCTTCGTGGCCGGCACCTGCGGCAGCACCCAGCCGTTCTCGAAGGCGTGGTCGATGATGGTGACCTCGACCTGCTTGATCGACACCGGGTCCTGGTTGATTCCGACGACGCACGCGGACTCACACGGTGCCGGGCACAGGCGACCGGTGAACTCGGGGAAGTTGTTCGTCGCATGGAGTCGCTCGATCGCGTCCTGCCAGTGGTTGCGGTAGACGAGGTCGTTCCAGTCCGGGATGAGGTTGCCGAGCGGGCACCCGTTGTTGCAGAAAGGAATGCCGCAGTCCATGCAGCGACCGGCCTGGGTCTGGAGGTTGTCGACCGCGAACGGTTCGTAGACCTCCTTCCAGTCCTTCAGCCTCAGCTCCACCGGGCGGCGCTTCGGCCCCTGGCGGTTCCACTTCAGAAAGCCGGTTGTCTCACCCACGGGCCACCTCCATCACTCGTTCGGCGGTTTGTTCTTCCGTCCAGCCGTTCTTCTCGGCCTCCTCGAACACGCCGAGGACGGCCTTGTAGTCGCGCGGCATGACCTTGCGGAAGCGCGGGACCTCGACGGTCCACGCGGCGAGGATGCGCGAGGCGACGGCGGAGCCGGTGAGTTCCCGGTGACGCTCGATCGTTGCGCGCAGCCATTCCTCGTCGGCGCCGCTGACGTGCTCGAGCTCGACCATCTCGTAGTTCACGTTCGACGGGAACACGCCGTCGGGGTCGTACACGTACGCGATGCCGCCGGACATGCCCGCGGCGAAGTTGCGTCCGGTCGCACCCAGCACGACGACACGACCACCGGTCATGTATTCACACCCGTGGTCGCCGACACCCTCCACCACCGCGGTGGCACCGGAGTTGCGCACGCAGAAGCGCTCGCCGACGATGCCGCGGATGAAGATCTCGCCGCTCGTGGCGCCGTACCCGACGACGTTGCCCGAGATGACGTTCTCCTCCGCCACCAGCGGCGACGACGTGTGCGGGTGCAGGATCAGGCGTCCGCCCGAGAGCCCCTTGCCGAGGAAGTCGTTGCAGTCTCCCTCGAGGCGCATCTCGATGCCCTTCGGCACGAACGCACCGAAGCTCTGACCGGCCGAACCCGTGAAGTGGATCCTGATGGTGCCGTCCGGGAGTCCCGCACCGCCCCACTTCTTCGTGACCTCGTTGCCGAGCATGGTGCCGACCGTGCGGTTCACGTTGCGGATGGGCATGTCGATCTGCACCGGCGTTCCCTCCAGCAACGACACCTTCGCCTTCGCGATGAGTTCGTTGTCGAGCGCCTCCTCCAGGCCGTGGTCCTGTCCGACCGACTGGTACGGGGTGGAGCCGTACGGGTTCCGGGGCACCTCGAGGATCGGCGAGATGTCGAGCCCCTTCGCCTTCCAGTGGTCGACGGCCTTCTTCGTGTCGATCATGTCGACGTGGCCGATGGCCTCCTGCAGCGAGCGGAAGCCGAGCGCTGCCAGGTGCTCACGGACTTCCTCCGCGATGTACTCGAAGAAGTTCACGACGAACTCGGGCTTGCCGCTGAACCTCTCGCGCAGGACGGGGTTCTGCGTGGCGACACCGACGGGGCACGTGTCGAGGTGGCAAACGCGCATCATGATGCAGCCGCTGACCACGAGCGGTGCCGTGGCGAAGCCGAACTCCTCGGCGCCGAGCAACGCGGCGATGACGACATCGCGGCCGGTCTTCATCTGGCCGTCCGCCTGCA
>JBEDDY010000050.1:0-5937 GCA_041176025.1 Actinomycetota bacterium
GTCCTCATCCTGGACGAAGCCACCTCTTCCGTCGACGCGCTGACCGAGGTTCGGCTGTCGAGGGCTCTCGAGAGACTGTCGCGGGGGCGCACCACGTTGACGATTGCCCACCGGCTTTCCACCGCGGCTCGTTCGGACCGTGTGATCGTGCTCGAGAACGGTCACGTGGTGGAGGACGGAACCCATGAGGGGCTCGTCGCTGCGGGCGGGCTGTACGGTGCGATGTACTCATCATGGATTGCCGCCACCACAATGGAGCAGTCGTGAAGAAGTGCCTGGTTCTCGTCGCAGCCCTCGTCGGTCTGCAGTCGTGCTCGAGCGGCGAGACCCGTCCACTCTGCACGGGTCGGACGTCCGTCCCTGACTACGTCCTGAGGTTCGGCCAGGGTCTTGCGAATTTCGATGACGACACAGCACTCACGCTGGAAGCGGACAGTGTGAGCGTCCTGGACGTCGTTCTCGCCGCACGTGACCATGACGAGACCCGGGAACCTGCCGAGGCACTCTCCGCGAGGATCGGCGAGTTCATCGGCGTGATGAACTCTCATGACTGGATCATCTCCGAGGCGCTGGACGACTCACGGGCGGTCTCGGCAGCGGACGCACTCGGGACGCAGGAGACACTGCGTGATGCCAACACCGTCGAAGCCCTCGTGCTGAACACATGCGGTGTCTCTCCCACGATGCCGGCACCGGTCGACTCGGTCGAGACCCTGCCGCCTCCCTCGTTCGTGAACCCGTCCGACACCGTCCCTGACACGGGCATCCCCGACGACGTCAGTGACGCAACCGCTCTCGGACGGGCAATCGCCGTCCAGTTCGGACTGACACTCGCCCAATCCCAGGTCGAGTGTCTGGGGTCCGAACTGCAGACCGTCAGTGACGGCACGGGGGCGATGAGCTCGCCGGAACAGTACGAGCAGCAGTTCCAGGCTGCCTTCGATGCGTGTGGGATCGACCACAAGGTGGCCGGTCCATGAACCGTGACGTGCTGATGGAACTGGTGCTGGTGCGTCACGCCGAACCGGAATGGGTGAGGGACGGGTTGAACATCGACAATCCACCGTTGACCACGCGGGGCACCGAACAAGCCGCCCTCGTCGCACGTCGTCTGTCGGCGGAGAAGTTCGACGAGGTGCTCGTCTCGCCGTTGTTGCGCACACGTCAGACCGCCCAGCCCTTGCTGCACGCTCAGTCGAGAGAAGTGGTGATCGAGCCGTGGCTCGAGGAGATCCGCAATCCCATCTGGCACGGCACCCCGGTGGAGAAGGCGAGTGCCGCCTACGAGGCGGAGAAGGCCAAGACATCCCACGACCGGTGGACGGGTCTCGACGGAGGCGAGGCGGTGTCTGACTTCGTCGACCGCATCAACGTCGGGTGCTCCCTGTTTCTCGAGGAGAGGGGCATCGTCCGGGAACGTGTGGACATGCCTGTCTGGCACCTCACCGGGAATTTCGTGCCGGGTCGTCACATCTGCCTCGTGGCACATGCCGGGACCAACAGTGTCTCGATCTGTCATCTCCTCGGTCTTCAGCCGACTCCGTGGGAGTGGGACAGATTCGTCATCGGACATGCCTCGGTGACCCGGGTGCAGCTTTTCGGGTTGGGAGACGGAGTCACGTTCTCGCTCGCCAGATTGTCCGACAACGAGCACCTCCCCGAGGAGCTCCGGACCTATTGACCCGTGCCGTCACGCCTAGTGTGCGGGAATGTCAACTGAGCAGAACCTGAATCCTGATGCCCTGAAGATGATGTCCTTCACGGTGTTCAGCAAGCTCGAGGGTGCCGTCACCGCGGGGATGATCCATCTCGGCGACAGCCTGGGTCTGTACGCCGAGCTTGCGCGCCGGGACGTACCCGTGACGGTGTCCGAACTTGCGACGAGTCTCGGACTTCACGAACGTTGGGTGAGGGAATGGGCCAGCAACCAGGTTGCTGCGAAAGTCGTGTCCTGCAGCGACATGAGCGACTCGTCCCTTCCGGTGTTTCTCACGCCCGAGGCGAAGTGTGTCCTTGCCCAGCCCGATCACCCGGCATTCGGCATGGGGATGTTCCACCGGCTCCCGCAGACGATGGGGGCACTTAACGAGATGCCCGAGAGTTTCGCGACCGGAATCGGTCACGACTACGACAGCCACGGGCCGGAGGGTGCCGTGGGCATCGAGCGCAGCTTCGAGCCGTGGAACCAGAACTTCCTCGTGCCCGTGGTCATTCCGGCTCTCGATGGGGTGAAGAGTGACCTCGAGAAGGGGATACGCGTCGCAGACATCGGTTGCGGGGCCGGTGGCGCGGCCATCCTTCTCGCCAGGACCTTCCCGAACTCCTCTGTCGAGGGATTCGACATATCGCTCCATGCGTTGGAACGCGCGAATGCCCGCAAGGCCGATGCGGGGGTGACCAACGTCGAATTCCACGACCCGCGCGAACGGCCGATTGCCGACGACGGCTCCTACGGGCTCGTTTGCACGTTCGACTGCATCCATGACATGACGCATCCGTTCGAGATGATGCAGACAATCCGGAGGGCGATCTCCGATGACGGAACGTGGCTCCTGGTCGACATCAAGGCTCTCGATTCTCTCGAGGAGAACGTCTCGCGCAACCCCATGGCACCGTTGCTCTATGGCATCAGCGTCCTGAGCTGCATGTCGTCGGCAATGTCCGCACCCGATGGGGCAGGCCTGGGGACACTCGGGCTGCCGGAGAGCAAGGCGAGGGAGATGGCCCGCGCCGCCGGTTTCACGCGGTTCCGCAAACTCGACGTCGAGCATTCGGTCAACGCCTTCTACGAGATCCGGCCCTGAACGACCGAACCCGACGGGCACCGGATCGAGTGCTCCGTCGGGTTCTGCTGACCCTGGATCAGGGGTCGAACTGTCGTGAATGTCAGGCCGCGGGGCGGGGCTCCGTCACGTTGCAGGCGTCGATCGACTTCACGATGAAGTAGGGGTTGACGGCTTCTCCGCCACGGGGATGGACCTCGAAGTGAAGGTGCGGGGTGTTCGTGTCGCCGGTGTGCCCGTTGAAGCCGAGGACCTGGCCTGCCTTCACCTTCGTGCCGACGGTGACACCGTCAGCGAGATTGCGCAGGTGGCCGTAGAAGAAGTACGTGCCGTCAGCAGCGGTCAGGCGGAACCCATTTCCCGCGAGCCTGTCGGTGCCTTCCCTGTAGATCTTGGTGATGGTTCCGTCAACCGCTGCGTAGATGAGCTTGCCCTCGGGTGCGATGATGTCGACGCCGAGGTGCTTGCGGCCGCCGCCGCGGGGTGCGTGCCAGGTGTCGACGAAGTTGCACTGACCCTGGACCGGGAACACCGCGATGGTCACGGCCGGCGGGGCGATGAGCCCGAGCTTGACGGCCGTCGCCGCATCGGCAACACCGGTCACGTTGAGTCCGTTTGCCGACTGGTACTTCTGCAGAGCGACGGTCGTGGCGATGCCGAACACGCCGTCAACCCCGCCCTTCAGCTGGATTCCGGCACCCACGAGTGCCTTCTGCAGAGTGACGACGGACTCGTTCTTCTGTCCGCGAGCGGGGAGTGTGTCGAGGGTCAGGGGGGCGGAGACGGCAGCTGCGGCCACGGGCGCCGGAGCCACGGGTGCTGCGGGTGCCACGAGACCGAGTGCACGTGCCGTGGCGGCATCGAGAAGCCCCGAGGCGGTGAGTGCCTTGGCAGTCTGGAACGCCGCGATGGTCGCAGCGGTTCCCGATCCGAACGCGCCGTCGACTCCGCCCTTGACGGCGAAGCCCGCGGCCACGAGCGCCTTCTGGACCACGACCACCGCATCGCCCTTGTTCCCGCGCACCGGCAGGTTCGACTCGGTGAAGGGGTAGACGGGGGTGGCGACAGTGGTGGCCGGCGCTGCGGTGGTGGTCGGCGCTGCGGTGGTGGCCGGCGCAGCAGTGGTGGCCGGCGCTGCGGTGGACAGCTTGAGGACCTTGGCGGTCGCGGCGTCAACCACACCGGTGACGGGGAGACCGACGACGCGCTGGAACGTCTTCAGGGTTGCGAGCGTGCGCTTGTCGAAGGTACCCGTGGCACCGCCCTTCAGTGTGAAACCGTTCTTGATGATTGCTTCCTGGAGCGCCTTCACCTTCGGGCCCGCCTCGCCGAACTTGGGCATCCCGGGAGCAGTCTTCGCGGCGGGGCTCGCCGACACTGTCGCGGCCTTGGCCACACCGGTCGGCATGACCGACGAGGCGACGACGCCTGCTACCAGTGCCGTGAGTCCGATGATGATGTTCTTGTGATTGCGGCGCATGTCCTGCTCCCTTGTTGATCCGCAGAAGGGATCGGCAGGGCAGGCAGGAACTTGAGAAATTTCTCACGGAAAATGTTCTTTTAACCACGCAGAGTGGTCAATGTGGTGAGAAGATCACAATGCGTGACCGGGACGGCCAGACGAACCCCCTGTGCGACAATCGGTTCAGGTGCTCAGACGGGGGTGGACATGGCCAGGTTGACGGAATTGTCGAGGGAACTCGAGGGGGCTCGGGTCGTGGTGACCGGGGCAGCCAGCGGGATGGGGCGGGCCACGGCCCATCTCTTTGCAGACGAAGGTGCGCGGGTGCTCGTGGCGGACTGGAACCCCGAGGGAGTGTCGAGAGTCGTCGAGGAGATCCGTGCCGCCCATGGCAGTTCCTCGGTTGCGGGCATCTCAGGCGACGTGTCGCAGCAGGCAGACAGGCTGTCGATCGTCAACGCGTGCGTCGAGGCGTTCGGCGGTCTGGACGTGCTCGTGAACAACGCGGGGGTGAGCCGTGTCTCCTCCGTGTTCAGTGACGAAGAGGAGTTCTCGCGCAACTGGGACCAGACCATCTCGGTCAACCTGACAGCCCATGCCCACCTGATCAGATTGGCGCTGCCGCACCTGATGGCGGCCCCGCACGGCGGGCGCGTCATCAACATCGCTTCCACCGAGGCCTTCGTCGCCACCGGTGGCTTGTCGGCCTACACGGCAGCCAAACACGGGGTGGTCGGCCTGACCAAGAGCTTCGCAGTGGAACTGGGCAGGCACGGCGTCACGGTGAATGCAGTGTGCCCGGGGCCGATCGACACAGGAATGACGGCTTCCGTCACCGAGGAACGCCGTGAGAAGTACACGCGCATCAAGGTTCCCCTGAGACGGTACGGCCAGCCCGAGGAAGTGGCGCACATGACGGTCAGCATCGCGTTGCCGGCAATGCGGTACATGACGGGCTCTGTCGTGCTCGTGGACGGCGGGCTCGTCGCCAACCACTGAGGTCGGCGACGGCTACTTCGCCGGGTCGAACAGTTCGGTGAGCCCCGACGGTGCATGCGGACCCATCACGAGCGTCTCGAGAATCCCGACACCCTTCGAGACTTTCCCGTTCCGGTCGCACGTGACGGTCGAGAGGGTCTGCACGTGGACGTGATGCGGGGCCATCGGGTTCTCCACCGGCAATGCGAAACGGTCCCCTCCGACGACGAGTTCGCCTTTCCAGCCGCCGTGCGTCCAGTCGGGGTGCATGTACCCGAGACCGAACATCTGGAAGTGCCTGATGGGAGCGAAGTCGAGCGTGATTGCCTCGTCCCTGAACCTGTAACGAAGCCTGAAGGACTTCATGTGGCGGGTGCCCGTGAGCCATTCGACGTCGTAGTCCACCGACCATGCCTGCTTGACGGTCTCGTTGCCGTCGAGAACCGCACCGGAGTGATGCCATCTCTCGCCGTCGCCGTACTCGTTGATGTCGAACATGGTCCCGAAACCGTCGAAACAGACGGGGGCCCACAACCAGTAGAACTGCGGGCTCACGTTCAGGGGGGCGCCGAGCTGCACCCGTTCGCCGACACTGCGGATTCCCCACGAGCGATCGCGGCTGCCGACGACGGTTGCGGGGTCGACGACGATCCGGTCGCCGTCGACTTCCACCCAACCGGTCCACGTGCCCAGCTGTGTGAGCCGGGTGTACTG
>JBEDDY010000051.1:0-2859 GCA_041176025.1 Actinomycetota bacterium
ATCGTGGACGCCGGCTGGGTGCCGTACTCGTTCCAGGTGGGCCAGACCGGCAAGGTCGTGAAGCCGAACGTGTACATCGCCGTGGGCATCTCCGGTGCCACCCAGCACATGGTGGGCATGAAGGGCTCCAAGAACATCATCGCGATCAACAAGGACAAGGAAGCACCGATCTTCGGTGTCGCCGACCTCGGCATCGTGGGCGACGCAATGAAGGTCGTCCCGAAGCTCATCGAGGCCCTGAAGGGTCGCTGATCCACGGATCACACGAACTGAGGGAAGCCCCGGCCGCAAGGCCGGGGCTTTTCTTTTCCCCGGCCACGGTTCTCGGTCAACGACGACGGACGAGGAGCACGAACGTGAACGGTTGTGTCGCGCCCCACGGCGTGGTGTGAAGGTGCCGAGCTTGCGACACGGACTCAAAATTGCCTGCGAAGCATTCGATGAGATCCCCGGCAGACCATCTGCGCACCGGCAGGCCACTGCACGTGTCAGGCCCGTCAGGGGCGAACGTCGCGATGACAAGGTGCGAGCCCACGGTTGTCCCTTCGAGCACGGCCCGCACATAGCCCGACTGCTGTTCCGGCGTCGTGAGGAAATGGAAGACGGCGCGGTCGTGCCACATCGCGAACGTTCTTGCCGGTCGCCATGTGGTGACGTCTGTGGCGACATACGAGATCCGGTTGCCGTTCCGTGAGCGTGATTCGTCGAGCGCCCCGGGGGAGATGTCGAGCAGAGTGACGTCCGTGAACCCGCGTTCCACCAGCTCATCAACGAGATACGACGCGCCACCACCGATGTCGATCACAGCCGAACCGCGGTCCAGCCCGGCCGCATCGATGATGCCGAGACTGTCTGCGGGCACGGACTGGGTCCAGGAACGCTCCGACTCGGACTTCTGCGAGTAGGCGGTCTCCCAGGCCGATGACATACCCCCTAGGGTATCAGGCGTGGTCGTGGGCGGACACGGCGCAGGCAAGGCCCTCGTCGGTGTCCTCGATGACCAGACGCAAGTTCCACCCGTCAGCGGCTGATGCGTCGTCCTCCCAGACGGCGAACGTCATCCCGTCGATGACCTCGCCGAGTTCGTCCGGGTCACAGGGCCAGTCCTCCTGCATGCCCGCGAAGGTTGCCAGGAACCACCAGGCGTTCGAGCGGCCGGTGGCGAGTCCGCGGCGCTTGCCGTGGGCACCGCCCGATGCGCCTGCCCACGCGAGCAGGTCGAGCGCCTCCTGCGGGTCGATGCGGGCGATCCGTGCCGACCGGACGCCATGGGCGTGGAGTGCCTCGGCGATGCCGCCCTCGGCGACGGTGCACCGCGCGGAGCCGTTTGACTGTGACGTCCACGGTTCCACGAGTGAACGGAATGCCGTGACGGTCTCCGGATCGTCAACCGGCTCGCCCGGGACGATGTCAACGGTCTTGTCCGCGCGCGGCACATCCGGCATCTGCGAGTCAACGCCGTCGTCGTTGTAGGACGCCGGCTCGTAACGCGGCTCCCACGTCTGCACCACCATCGGGATGTCGAGTGCCGAGTGTTCGCCCGCGTCGATGTCGTCGCCGCGCAGGGCACGTTCGTGGGCAACCAACGACCGGTCGTGGCCGGGGGCCAGGAACGGCTCGAGATCCTCCCACCGGTGGTGCACCGCGATGATCTCGCTGACTGGACCCGGCATGAACGTGCGTGCGGTGTCATCGAGCGCGCGCACGGCAACTTCGGCGGGTGCCCAGAGCGCGAGCCTGTAGTTGGCGAGCGTGGCAATCGGCCACAGTTGCCGGCCCGTGTTCACGGCCGTCCGCGCGGCGTCACGGACGCGCACGAGGTGCGACCACTCGCGGGCCGAGCACGTGTCGTCGACGTGCCGCACGAGTGCGTCGAGGTCGGCTCGGTGCACCAGCTCCTCGAGCGTGTCCCTCAGAGAATCGGCCACGGGTACTCGTACCTGCTGCCGGGGCTCGGAAAGACCCGGTTCTCCAGCACCCACTCGATGCGTTCGTACATCGCGTCGATCTCGCTGTCGGTCAGCAACCCGGCGACCTCCGGGGGGATGCGCTGCGCCAGCGGTTCCACCGCCGCGATGATGTCGGCACCGATCTCTTCCTCCGCGAACTCCCAGATCACCGTGCGCAGCTTGAAGTCGTCGCTGAAGCACACGCCGTGGTCGATGCCCCACACGTTCCCGTCGTTGCCGAGCAGTACGTGGCCGCCCTTGCGGTCGGTGTTGTTCGCGATGATGTCGAACACCGCCATGCGGCGCAGTTCGTCGTGAAGGTCTTCTCGTTCCTCGTGGATCGTGAAGTAGTGCTGCTGCGGGTCGAACTCGACGAACAACTGCACCGACCCCTCGTCGTACGGTCCGTCGCGCAGGACGGTGCACGGCACCTGGTCCCACCCGAGTGCGCGCGACAGCTCGTGCGGCCACCTCGCGTTTGTAGAGACCGGGAGGGAAGTCCCACAGCGGGCGCTCGCCCTTGCCGGGCTTGTAGATCGCACGCGTCTCCGTGTCCCCGTGCGTCACCTGCACGAGGAGCGTCGCATTGCTGGAGTTCGGCATGCGGCCGATGACCTCCATCTCGCCGAGCGAGAGGGGCGTGCGCCACTGCTCGGTGCCGGGCATGGCCCTAGTTCATCTTCGGGCAGGCGTGGCCCGACGGGTCCTGCGGTGCGCCGCACCACTTGCACGGCATGCGGCCCGCGTTCACGGTGAGATCCGCCATGTCGCAGAACGCGCGTGCCTGCTCGGGGTTCAGCAGCACGCGAACGACGCTGGCCGTCGACTCGTCGTCATCGTCGTCCAGCATGAACTCGTCGATGTCGGCGTCCTCGTCCTCGTCGTCGAAGTCGATGACGGGCATCTCCTC
>JBEDDY010000052.1:0-3246 GCA_041176025.1 Actinomycetota bacterium
TGATCACGAACGCATTGGCCATGTCCACGTTGTTGGCCACCCACTGGTCACCACGACCGAAGGGCTTGGTCGCATCGATGATCAGGCAGACGACCTCGACGTCGTTGATGCTGTCGAGCGCCGTTGCATTGACGCGTTCGCCGAGGGCCGTGACGGGCTTGTGGATGCCCGGGGTGTCGACGAAGACGATCTGCACGTCGTCGCCGTGGTACACGCCGCGCACACGGGTGCGTGTCGTCTGCGGCTTGTTGGAGACGATGCTCACCTTCTTGCCGCAGATCGCGTTGACGAGCGTCGACTTGCCGACATTCGGCCGTCCGACGAAAGTCACGAATCCACTGCGCACGCTTTCAACCTACTTAAATTCCGCGCGTCGTGTTGCATGCCGGTTCGGGAATGACAGGAACGGGTGACTCGGTTCTGCCACACTTCATCCATGTTGTCCCGCTCGTTCCGGAACCTCGACTTCAAGAAGTGGTTCGACCGCATGCTCCCCCAGACTCTGCAGATTGCGCTCTGGTTGCTCTACATCGACGGCGCATTCGCCATCCTGAACTATCTCGACCGGGCCGACGTCTACGGCGTGTGGCGCTACTACGGCGGAGTCGGGGGAATCCTCGCGCCGCTCGCCTGCCTCTCGTTCGTTGCCGGCGGTTTCCTCATCGCGAACGGCCGGCTGCTCGGCTGGTACGTGGGCATCGGGGCCTCCGTCGCACCCTTCGTCCTGCGGGCACTCATCAAGTACCAGCACGAGAGCACCCTCACGCTCAACTGGGTGATCACCCAGAACAACTTGATCGGATTCGTGTTCGAGGCCGCCCTCGTGGCACTGCTCGTCCACCCGATGAGCAGGTCGTACGCCACCCGCTGGCTTCGTTGACGCCGCTCGCGGTCCTCTGTGCCACACTTGGCGCATGGCACGTCACATCGAGAATATCGAAGCACTGAAGGCACTCGTCGGGGAGCACATCGGGTACTCCGATTACCTCACCATCACCCAGGAGCAGGTCAACCTCTTCGCCGACGCGACCGGTGACCACCAGTGGATCCACATCGACGTGGAGAAGGCCAAGGCCGGCCCCTTCGGCGGACCGATCGCCCACGGCTACCTGACCCTCTCGCTCGGACCCGTGCTGCTGCCCCAGATCTTCTCCGTCGGCGGCATCGCCATGGGCGTCAACTACGGCGCGAACAAGGTCCGGTTCATGTCCCCGGTCCCTGTCGGCGCGAAGCTCCGCGCCGGGGTCAAGGTGCTGGCGGTCGACGACGTGGCCGGCGGCGCCCAGGTCACCCTCGAGACGGTCTTCGAGTGCGAGGGTGCGGCGAAGCCGTCCTGCATCGCCGAGGTCATCTTCCGCTACTACAGCGCCTGATTCCTGCGGATTCCCCGCTTCCTCAGCGGAAGTTCGGCATCACGTGCTTGGCGAATAGCTCGATCGTCTCCGTGCTCGGGTAGTCCGGGCACCAGGGGATGAAACCCGTGCAACCGGCGTCGAGATAGCGCTGGATCTTCTCGCTCACCTGTTCCGGTGTGCCCACGAGCGCCTTCGAGCGCCAGGATTCCGCTGAGTCGCCCCACAGGCTCTTCGAACCCGCCTCGATGATCTCCTTCTCGGTCTCGCGGATGAATACCTCGGAGGAGATCGTCTTGCGGATGGTGTCCTCGTCGCGGCCGATGGCTGCGCAGTGCCCCTTCAGGATCTCGCGCTTGTGGATGAACTCGTCGACGGAGCTGCCGAAGTTCGAGACGTCGGCGTGCTCGGCGACGACGCGCAGGGTCACCTTCTCGCCGCCACCGCCGATCCAGACCGGGGGCAACGGCTTCTGGAGAGGCTTCGGGTCGCAGTTCGCGCGGTCGAGTTTGTAGTACTTGCCGTCGTACGTGGTCTCGGCATTCGACCACATCGACTTCACGATCTCGACGGTCTCCTTCAGCATCCCGATGCGGTCGGACGGCTTCTTGAAGTCGTACCCGTAGCCGCGGTACTCGTTCTCGTACCAGCCCGCACCGATGCCCCAGTCGAGACGCCCGCCGGAGATGACGTCAACGGTGGACGTGATCTTGGCCAGCAGCCCCGGGTTGCGGTAGCTGTTGCAACCGACCATCTGGCCGAGCCTGATGCGCGACGTGCGCTGGCTGATCGCCGCCATCGTGGTCCAGCACTCGAACACCGCCTCGTGGGCGGGGGCCGGGACGTTGTGGAAGTGGTCGTACACCCAGATGGAGTCGAACCCGAGTTCCTCCGCCATCACCGCGATCTCGACAGCCTTGTTCCACTTGTTCTCGGCGCCGTCGATGCCGGCGAGTTCCATCTTCCAGCCCTGCGGGATGAAGACCCCGAAGATCGGTGCGTGGGGGTTGTTCGACATGGTCCCTCCTCTTGCTGCGAGATTACCGTTGACCCATGACGCAATTCCCTCCCGCAGTACTGGGCATGGCAGAAATCCACGAGGCGATCGCCGCAACGAGACCCGACCAGGAGTGCCTCATCTTCCGCGACAAGAGGTTCACCTGGGCCGACGTCACCGAACGCACGCGCCGCCTCGCCAACTACCTCGCGTCACAGGGACTCGGCTGCCGCACCGAGAGGTCGTCGCTGCAGAACTGGGAATCAGGCCAGGACCACCTCGCCATCTACCTGCACAACGGGAACGAATACCTCGAGGCGATGCTCGGCGCGTGGAAGGCACGCGTCGCACCGTTCAACGTCAACTACCGCTACGTCGCCGAGGAACTGAGGTACCTGCTGACCGACTCGCGCGCCACCGCGATCGTCCTGCATTCGCGCTTCACTCCCCTGCTCGCGGAGATCCGCGCGTCCCTGCCGGACCTGCGCGTCGTCATACAGGTGCCGGATTCCTCCGACGAACCCCTCATGCCCGGGGCCGTCTGGTACGAGGAGGCACTCGCGCGGTCGTCGGCGGACAAGCCTTCCGCCGGGTACAGCGGGGATGACCTCTACATCCTCTACACCGGGGGCACCACCGGCATGCCGAAGGGCGTCCTGTGGCGCAACGCCGATGCCGTCGTCGAGTGTTTCGGCGGCAACAAGACCGCGACCTCGATGGATGAACATGTCGCGGCCGCCCCCGGCGGGCTCCGGTCCCTGCCGTCACCGCCGTTCATGCACGGCGCCGCGCACTGGATCGCGATGCGCACCTGGCTGTCGGGCGGCACCATCATCGTGCAGTCGAACCCGGAGCGACTCGACCCTGACGACATCTGGGGCCTGGTCGAGCGGGAGA
>JBEDDY010000053.1:0-5466 GCA_041176025.1 Actinomycetota bacterium
CTCTCGGTCGCGGCGAAGCTCCACGAGCAGATCGGCCTGCCCGTCGTCGGCGTCCCGAAGACCATCGACAACGACATCGTGGGGACGGACATCTGCTTCGGGTTCAGCACCGCCGTGCAGATCGCGACGGATGCCATCGACCGCCTGCACACGACCGCCGAGAGCCATGACCGGGTGATCGTGGTCGAGGTGATGGGCCGCGACACCGGCTGGATCGCGACGCATGCCGGTATCGCGGGTGGTGCAACGGCGATCCTCATCCCGGAGCGCCCGTTCGACATCGACGACGTCGCTGAGGTGGTGACGCGCCGGCACTCGCGCGGTCGCTACGCATCAATCGTCGTGGTCGCCGAGGGGGCACAACCAGTTCCCGGCACCATGCCGATGCCCGAGTACACGCTCGACCCGTTCGGCCGCCCGCGCCTCGGCGGGATCTCCAGTGTCGTTGCGACCGCACTCGCCGACCGAACCGGTTTCGAGACGCGCGTCGTGCAGATCGGTCACGTGCAGCGCGGCGGCACGCCCAGTGCGTTCGATCGTGTCCTCTGCACCAGGCTCGGTGTCGCCGCCACCCAGGCACTCCACGATGGTGTGTTCGGCCAGATGGTGGCGGTGCGAAACGACGAGATCGTGCGCACACCGCTCACGGGTGTGCTGGGCAGGACCCGCCACGTGGACCTCGACCTGTACGACAACGTCGCCAGCGTCTTCTTCGGCTGAGTCGCCTGCTTTTTTCGCGGACGATTTCCTCCGGGCTACTTCTTCTTTGCTGCCTTGCGCGCCTTGCGCGCCTCGCGCTTGGCGGCCTGTTCGGCCTCGTCCTTCACCAGCAAGGTGCCGCCCACCGGGTCACCCTTCGGGGCGAAGCGGTCGTCGCTCGCGACCAGTTCGCGGAAGCCCTTCAGCGAACGCGAGTACTGGATGACCATCAACAACACGGCATCCGCACCGAACTTCTCGGTGACCTCGGGAAGCAGTGCGCGCAGTTCGTCAACGGACGGGTCCTCGCTCGAGTCGCCGAGCTTCTCGATGGAGTACTGGGTGCAGGGTTCGGCCAGAATGACGCCCGTGTCGTGGGCGACACGCCGGCGCGTGTAGCCGTCGCGCACACGTTCGCCGAGGGTCGCGACATCGTCGTAGGCACCCTCGGGCAGGCCGACCAGCTGGGCGAATGCATCGCGCAGTTCCCCGTCCAGTGCGGCCGCGAGCGCGCCGAGCGTGTCGTCGCTCATGTCTCCGAGAGCCGTGTTGTAGCGGCGGTCGAGCAGGAAGCGGTCTTTGTCTTCGTTCATGGGGCCTCACGTGGTCGGCAGTCAATGTGCGTGTCACACGCTATTCGGCGCGGGCCGACAAAGATGAATCCCCGCGCATGCCAACACGATGCCGACACGATGCCGTCATGGTGTCAGCACGGCCTGCAACTCCCGCACCGTGACCGGCGTGGTGACGGTGGTGCGCGCATGGGGGAGGGGGAACGACAACCCGAAGTTCGATCTCACCCTCAGGTTCCATTGGACTGCCGTGTGCGCGACGAACCGCCGGTTGGGGGCGTCGTCTGATGAGTGCAGGTACGTGTACATGCACTCGCTCACGGCTGCGTCACCGATTGACGTGTTCCACGCATCGCCGGGTCCGTCGCACCAGACGGCCGGGTCCTTGTTGCCGGGGTCGAAACGCAGGCGTGACGGGGTGGCGGTGACAGTCACTGAGATGACGCCCACCGGTGTCGTCACGTAGGCAGTGACCGAGACCGGCTTCCAGATCGCACGCGGCACCCAGAACCATGTCCCCACGTTCACCACCAACTTGTCGCGCGCCGGTGCGGTGCGGAACACGAGACTCTTCAGCCTGTCCGAGGCAGTGGAGGACACATGGTCGACGAGCCTGGTCTTCGTGGACTCCTTGATCCACTGGTACCAACTGTCCCGGTTGTCGGGGCACGACCGTTGGTACAGGGTCTCCTTCGTCCCCGCGACGACCCGAGTGACCGGGCGTTCCGTCGTTCCGGCCACGGGATCAACTCCGGTGACGACGTTCCAGGAACACCGTGCGTCGGCGGTGCGCGGGATGCCGTCACTGACGCGGGCGTTGATTGTGTCGTCATCAGCCCAGCCGTCGCCGTCGGCCCCGGGATGACCCGTGACGACGGGAACCGGCACGGCGGACGCGCTCGCCTCCGCCCGCGGGGACACCACCGGGGCCGCAAGCGCGGACGGGACCGCACAGACGAGAACGGCAACGAGCACAGCGGCACGGGATGTGACCGGGGTGGGGGCTTTCGGCGGGAACATACGGGCCGTCCTTCCTGTTGAACAGTTGCTATGGGTGATCGGACGTCCATGTGTGCTGGGGCCCGCAAGGGACGGGAATCGTGACGGACTTCCGTCCCCTTGTGTCATCGGGCCGGACGCCGCACATGGATGCCCGTGCATTTGTGCAAATGGCCCCCGATAGCATGGCTAGACCCCTAATTCGGACCGCCGCCCGCCCGGAACAAAGAGGAACATGACCGAACAGCACCCCGAGTTCGCAGAGGAGCAGGCCTTCATCGACCACGCCTACGTGTGCCTCGAGGAGAGCCGCACCGACGCCCTGAAGATGCGCGAGCTCACCACCACGGGCCCGGGCGGGACCTTCCAGGCCCGGTTCGAGCGCAACGCCGTGGACGAACAGCTGGTCGGTCGCCTCGAGAAGCTGGAGCTCGGGGATTCGGCGCTGGTGTTCGGTCGCATCGACCGTCTCGCGCTCGACGAGAACGGCAACCCGACCGAGGGCATCGAGGGATTCCCCATCGGACGTCTCGCCGTCAGCGACAAGAACCGTGAGCCCGTCGTCATCGACTGGCGCGCACCCGTCGCCGAGCCCTTCTACCGCGCCACCGGCCGCGACCCGATGGGCCTCGCACGTCGCCGTCACTTCATCGTGCAGGGCCGCCAGTTGCAGGGCATCGAGGACGAGCTGTTCGGTGAGGGACATCTCGGAGTCGGCCACGACGAAGGCCTCGGCGGTGACGACCCGCGGGCGGGACTGCGCGGCTTCTCCACGTTGCTCTCCGCACTCGAGCGCAGCCGTTCGGGCCAGCTCGGTGACATCGTCGCCACGATCCAGTCCGAACAGGACGAGATCATCCGTTCACCGCAGGCGGGCGTGCTCGTCGTGCAGGGTGGCCCCGGCACCGGCAAGACGGTGGTTGCACTGCACCGCGCCGCCTACCTGCTGTACACGCACCGTTTCCCGTTGGAGGACCAGGGCGTGCTCGTCATCGGGCCGAACCGCGTGTTCCTGCGTTACATCGAGCGCGTTCTTCCGTCGCTCGGCGAGGCGGGTGTCGAGCAGGTGATCCTCGCTGACCTGGTGCCGGGCTGCGGTTTCGGCGGTGTCGACTCGCGCGAGGCTGCGCGCGTGAAGGGCCTGAAGAAGATGGCCAAGGTCATCGACAAGGCGGTTGCCGACCGCCAGCGACCGCTGAAGGAGGACGTCGTCTTCCCGTACCGCACCGGGTACGTGCGTCTGCGCGCGGACGTGTCGCGCGACATCGTGAAGGCAGCGCGTCGTCGTTTCCACCGCCACAACCAGGCACGCCGCTTCGTGGAGAACGAGATCTGGAACGCGATCGCCGCGACGTGGCGCGGGGGAGACGCCGAGCCCGAGGACGTGCGAGAGCAGTTGCGCGGGACCGCGGAGTACCGCATGCTCATCGAGCGCATGTGGCCCGTGCTCACGCCGGCCCAGTTGCTGCACGACCTGTACGGCAGCAGGGCGCTGCTGAAGCTGGCCGCCGAGGGAACGCTGAAGGAGGACGAGTACCTCTCGCTCCACCGAGCGCGCAACGAGAACCTCGACGACGTCAAGTGGACCACCGCGGACGCACCGTTGCTGGATGAGGCCCGCTTCGTCCTCGGTCCGAAGCTGAACAAGCTCGGCAAGATCGACGAGAAGGACGAGATCCGCACGTACGGGCACATCGTGATCGATGAGGTGCAGGACCTCACCCCGATGGCACTGCGCATGGTCACGCGACGTTCGCTGAACGGCTCGATGACCGTGGTCGGTGACATCGCGCAGGCGACTGGACCACACGCACCGGACGGCTGGGACGACGTCCTCGCACACCTGCCGACGCGCAAGGACCCGCGCGTCGTCGGTCTCTCCGTCGGTTACCGCATCCCATCGGCGATCATGGAAATCGCCGACAGGGTCATGCATGTCGCGACACCCGGGCTCCGCTCGCCGAAGAGTGTCCGCGAGGGTGATGCACCGCCCGTCATCACGCGCGTCAGCGTCACCGACGTCGTGCGCGAGACCGTCGCGAACGCGATCAGCATCAGCAGCGCACCCGGCGCCGGCCGTCTCGCCGTCATTTGTCCCGACGACATGGTCGATGCGATTGCGGCAGAGTTCGACTCACGCGGCACGTCGTACGGCAGGGCGCAGGCCGCCGGTCTCGACAACGACATCTCGATCGTTCCCGCGACACTGGTGAAGGGGCTCGAGATCGACGAGAGCCTCGTGGTGGAGCCGTCCCGCATCGTGGAACTCGACCCGCAGGGTCTGCGTCTTCTGTATGTGGCTCTCACGCGTTCCACCCGGTCGCTGACCGTGGTGCACGGACTCGACCTGCCCGCCGCGATGGCCTGACACCTCGGTGCGGGCCCCGCTGCTGCGGTATCGCCCGCCTCTGCTGTATCGTCGGCGTTCATGACGAACAGTCGGCGTCTCTCTCGATGGGCGCTCATCGCCGCGATGATGGCATCCTTCTGTGCACCGCTCGCGGGGAGCAGTGTCGTCCACGCCGCTGCCTGCGCACCTGTGCAGACGAGCGCCGGCACGGACGTCGTCCTGAAGTTCACCAACACCACGTCATGCACATGGACCGTTCCTGCCGGGATCACATCGGTGCGCGTCCTGCTTGTCGGCGGTGGCGGCGGTGGTGGTCACGACATCGGTGGTGGCGGCGGGGCCGGCGGGTTCCGCGAGGTCACCAACGCGGTGACAACGCCCGGCGAGGTCGTCACGGTAGTGGCGGGAACGGGTGGTGCGGGTGACACGTCCCAGGGCGCGCCATGTGTCGGTTACAGCGGCACGTCGTCATCGGCCGGGTTCGCATCGGGAACCCTCACAGCGATCGGCGGCGGCGGTGGCGGTGGCCAGGACGGCGGCGGAGCGTGTTCGACCAACGGAGTCGCCGGTGCATCCGGCGGTGGCGGCGGTGTCGGCCTGCAGTGGCCGAAGGTGGGCGGCGCAGGCACGTACGCAACCGACGGTGACGCAACGACATTCGGCAACGCCGGCGGCAACACACCGACGAGTGGTGGTTACTACGCCGGTGGCGGTGGCGGCGGCGCCGGCGGTGCGGGTGGGAACGGTTCGTCGAACGTATCCGGGTCCGTCGGTGGTGCAGGCGGTGCCGGCAAGTCTTCGGACATCACCGGAGCGGCGGTCACGTACGCGGGCGGCGGTGCAGGC
>JBEDDY010000054.1:0-3335 GCA_041176025.1 Actinomycetota bacterium
GCATGGCCGTGGATGACGCCCTTCAGGGCTCAGGCCTCGGCGCGCTGCTGGTGGAGCGCGGCATGGAACATGCGCGTGGGCTGGGTGCGGCGCTGGTCTGGGCGCGGGCGCGGGACTCTGCGCTCTACTTCTACGAACGACAGGGCTTTGCGGTGGAGGGTGACGGGTTCATCGACGAACCGACGGCCATGCCGCACCACATCGTGACGAGGAGGACCGCGGAATGACTGCCGAACCCATGAGCCAACGGACCACGGTGCGGCGCGGCGCGAGTCACGCCGAGTACGGGCGCGCGGAACTTCTCTCGATCCTGCGCGCCGGCCAGATTGCCCACGTGGGAGTCAACACGGCGGACGGCCCGTTGGTGCTGCCGATGGCCTACGGAGTGACACCCGAGGTGATGTATCTGCACGGGGCACTCGCCAATTCACTCCTGAAGGCGGCAGCAGACGGCATCTGCGCCACCGTCACCCTGCTGGACGGTCTGGTGATCGCGAAGACCTCGTTCAACAACACGATGAACTACCGCAGCGTGGTGGTGCGCGGCACGCCGCGCCTGGTGACCGACGAGGCAGAGCGCCTGGTCGCACTTCGCGTCATAACCGACCACATCGTCGCGAACTGGGAGCACCTGCGCCCGCCGTCGGAGTCCGAGCTGCGTGCCACACGCATCATCGCCCTTCCTCTCGACGAGATGTCGGCGAAGGTGCGCACCGGTCCTCCCGAGAACGACGAAGCGGACGCGGACGCTCCCCACTGGTGCGGGGAGATCCCGCTCGTGTCAAGGTGGGCCGCACCGGTCACCGCACCTGATGCGGGAGCGCCGGTGCCGTCCTCAATTGCGGCCCTGGGGAGGAACGCAACCAAACACTGATCCATGCCCGCGATGGTCGCAGGCATGGACGGTCAACGCAGCAGTCGCCGGACGACGCTGCCGACAAGCTCGATGAAGTAGACGATGACGAAGATGCTCAGGACGACGGCTCCGGTCGTCTGGTATTCGAGCACACGCAAGGACCCCAGGAGCAGGAAGCCGATTCCGCCGCCGCCGACTATGCCAAGAACAGTGGAGGACCGGAGGTTCACATCGAGTATGTAGAGAGTCTGACTGACGATGCCTGGAAGGGCCTGGGGCACGACCGCCGCGACAAACTCCTGGACCCTCGAAGCCCCCACCGCGACGAGCGCCTCACGCGGCGAGGGGTCTACTTCCTCGAGTGTGTCCGCAAAGAGTTTCGATGTGAAGGTCGCGGTCACGAGAGTGAGCGCAAGTGTGCCGGGAACGGGACCGAGCCCCATTGCGCTCACAAAAATCACTGCGACGATGAGCTCGGGAATTCCACGGAGCAGGAGGAGAGTCACTCTCGTCGAGAGCACGATCACTCTGCGCACGACGATGTTCCGCGCACCGAGGATGCCGAGCGGAACAGACAGGAAGAGCCCGAGACCGGTTGCCACGAATGCGATCTGGACTGACTCGGTCATCCCCTTCACCAGTTCGTCCCGGGCGGTGGAGAAATCAGGCGGAAAGAGATCTCCGAGCACAAGGATGAGGTCGGGATACCTGGGAAGGGCCCCGAGGAGGGGCATGTCCACCAGGAGGAACGCGACAATCAGCATCAACCCGGCAACTACGGCCGATGAGGTGCGCAGGATTCTCTCGCTGGTCCACGGTGGAGTGAGACTCCGGGCCCGGATGGCACGTTCGTTGCGGGCCGTGTCGCGGGCAACCTTGCGCTTGGCATAGCCAGACTGACGGCGGTTCGCGAGCACGTTCGTGTTCTCCCCGAGGAGTGACTGACGAACCTGGGCCGATATCAGCTCAATCGCCGTGATGAGAACGAAGATGCACGCGACCGCGGCCAGTGCCGCCTGATAGTCGAGAGACCGAAGGGAGTCCTGGATGACGAAGCCGATCCCGCCCGCGCCGACCAATCCGAGGACGCTTGATGCCCTGATGTTGATCTCAAGTCGGTACATCGCGGTGGCAATCATCGATGGCATCGCCTGGGGAACGATTGACGAGACGGTTGTCTGTAGACGTCGGGCCCCGACAGAGGTGATTGCCTCACGCGGCGAGGCCTGTGTCTGCTCAATCGCATCAGCGAACAATTTCCCGATCATTCCGATTGAATGGATGGCAATGGCAAGGATGCCCGGAAGGGGGCCGATGCTGAGAACCACCACGAACAATGCCGCAAAGATGATCTCGGGAACGGCACGCGTGAGCGAGATGATTCCCCGGCACACGTACCTGACCACGGCATGCGGGGTGGTGTTGGACGCGGCACCGAACGCGAGAGGAACGCACACCAGTGCCGAGACGAAGGTTCCGATGACCGCCATCCATAAGGTCTCGAATGTCGCATTGACAATCGTCGACCAGTTGCTGAAGTCCGGCGGGAACATCCGTCCCAGGAGGTTGCGCACATCCCCGAGTCCGGCGAAGAAACTGATTATCGACATGTCAAGCGAGAACCATGACCAGAGAAAGGCCCCGACGAACCCAGCGCCGAAGAGCCGCAACATCCATCGAGAAGTCGAGATGGGCGGAACCGTCCGAACTGCCACAGTTCCGACGTCCGCGGTGAGGCTCGCCGACCTGCCCATACGCGTCAGACCGACAGAAGTGGTAGGGGTTCAGCCTGGAGAGATGCCCGACGGTAGACGGACATCACCTTCTCGATGGTTAGTCCCGACGCGGCGGCATCAAGCACAACCCGCCCAGACTCGAGGCCGACGATCCGATCAGCCCAACCCATCGCCAGCTCCACCTGATGCAATGTGCAGACGACCGTCCGCCCGTCCTCACGGGCGATTTTGCCGATGAGTTCAAGCACCTGTGTCGACGACTCGGGGTCCAGGGAGGCCACGGGCTCGTCGGCAAGAAGAATGGAAGGGTGCTGCATCAGACTGCGCGCAATCGCAACCCGCTGCATCTGACCACCCGACAGAGTATCGGCCCGCTGGAATGCAACTGTTCCGAGTCCGACACGGTCAAGGTGGGCCAGCGCATCCCGTCGCAACTCCGACGGGTACGACCGGACACCCATCCGGGGGCCACGAAGACGACCGAGTGCACCGTTGAGCACGTTCTCCAGGCAGGTAGAACGACCCACAAGACCGAACTGCTGGAACACGAACCCGATGTTCCGTCTCAGTTCCCGCAGCTCCGTCCCCCTCGCACTCCCGACGTCCACACCGAGCACCCGGACGTTTCCGCCGGTCGGCGCGTGGAGACCGTTCAGGATACGGAGCAGAGTCGACTTGCCGCTCCCCGACAATCCGATGAGCGCGAGCACCTGACCGTTCGGCACGTCGAAGGTCACCGAATC
>JBEDDY010000055.1:0-5538 GCA_041176025.1 Actinomycetota bacterium
CCTCTGCGGTGTTGACCGCGTCCTGGCCGATCATCGCATCGATGACGAGGAACGTGTAGTCCGGCTTCACGGCAGCCGAGATGTCGGCGACCTGCCGCATCATCTCCTCGTCGATGGCCAGACGTCCCGCGGTGTCGACGATGAGGACGTCCTTGCCGAGACGCTTTGCCTCCTCGAGACCCCGTCGAGCGGTGTTGACCGGGTCGCCCGGTTCGCTGAACACGGGAACCGCGATCTGTCCACCGAGCGTGCGCAGCTGCTCGACGGCGGCGGGGCGCTGCAGGTCGGCACCCACCAGCAACGGCTGGCGACCCTGGGACTTGAACCACCGCGCCAGCTTCGCCGCGCTCGTGGTCTTGCCGGAACCCTGCAGACCGGCCATCAGCACCACCGTGGGCGGCTGGCTGGCGTAGGTGATCTTCAGCGTCTCTCCACCGAGCATGGCAATGAGCTGCTCGTTGACGATCTTGACGACCTGCTGGCTGGGGTCGAGCGCCTGTGACGTGGTTGCGCCGATTGCCTCCTCGCGGATGCGCGCGACGACGTCGCGCACGACGGAGACGTTGACGTCGATGAGATCCTCGGCGAGATCCGCACGGCGCTGCTCGAGGCCGACGTCAACGTCTCGGTCGTGCGGGATGTCGTCGCCCGCATCCGTGAGGAGGCAATCGGCGCCACCACCTCCCAGGCACTCGACCCCAGCCAGCAGGTCGTCAAGATCGTCAACGAGCAGCTCATTGCCATGCTCGGTGGCGAGACGCTGAAGATCACCTACGCCAGCCAGCCCCCCACGGTGGTGTTGATGGCCGGTCTCCAGGGCTCGGGCAAGACCACGAGCGCGGCGAAGCTGGCGCGCTGGTTCAAGTCCCAGGGTCGCCAGCCGTTGCTGGTGGGTGCCGACCTGCAGCGCCCCGCCGCCGTCGAGCAGCTGCGCACGCTCGGTGGCCAGATTGCAGTCCCCGTGTTCAGCGAACCGGGCGACCCGGTCAACACCGCTCGACGGGGTCTCGAGGAGGCAAAGCGTCTCGGCAAGGACGTCCTCATCGTCGACACCGCGGGACGTCTCGCGATCGACGAGGAGATGATGCAGCAGGTCGCCGACATCTCGGCAACGGTGAAGCCTGATTACACGTTCCTCGTCATCGATGCGATGATCGGCCAGGACGCGGTCAACACCGCAGAGGCATTCCACAGCCGTCTCTCGATCGACGGCGTGATCCTGTCGAAACTCGACGGTGACGCTCGCGGCGGTGCGGCACTCTCGGTGAAGAGCGTCATCGGCCGGCCGATCGCGTTCGCGGCGACGGGGGAGCGCATCGACGCGTTCGAGCAGTTCCACCCGGACCGCATGGCGGGACGCATCCTCGGCATGGGTGACGTGCTCACCCTCATCGAGCAGGCCGAGCAGGTCTTCGAGAAGGAACAGGCTGAGAAGGCCACCGAACGCCTCCTCGAGGGTCAGTTCACGCTCGAGGACTTCCTGGAGCAGCTGCAGCAGGTGAAGAAGATGGGGCCGATCTCGGGTCTCATGGGGATGCTGCCGGGCATGCCGAAGGAACTGAAGAACGCCGAGATCGGCGACGACCAGGTGAAGGTCACCGAGGCCATCATCCGATCCATGACGCGCGAGGAGCGCGCACGGCCCGAGATCATCAACGGCAGCCGCCGCACGAGGATCGCGAAGGGCAGTGGCACCGAGGTCGCCGACGTGAACAGGCTCATCAAGCAGTTCTCCGAGATGCAGAAGATGATGAAGCGCATGGGTGCCCTCGCAGGGCCGATGGGTGGCAAGGGCAAGTCCGGCAAGGGCAAGCCGAAGATCAACAAGCGCCAGGCCATCCGCGAGCTGGGGGACATGCTGGGCGGCCAGGGTGGCTTCCCCGGCCTGCCCGGGGCCGACGGAAGCCCCGGATTCCCGCCGTTTCCCCGCTGAGAAACAACCCCGGTGACCGTTGGGGACTGGCAAATCCCACCGCTAGCCTTACCTAGTCCCATAACGGGTCCTTTCCAGGAGAACATCGCACATGGCAGTGAAATTGCGCCTCACCCGAGTCGGCAAGACCAAGCAACCGCAGTACCGCGTGATCGCGGCTGACTCGCGCCGCGCCCGTGATGGCCGTTTCATCGAGATCCTCGGCCAGTACAACCCGCGCACCGAGCCCTCGTACCTGAAGATCGACAACGACAAGGCCGTCGAGTGGTTGCTGAAGGGCGCCCAGCCGACCGAGCGCGTCAAGAAGCTCCTCGAGATCTCCGGCGCCTGGGCGCAGTTCTCGGCAGCCAAGTCGAAGTAACCCGCCGTGTCTGAATTCGACGCAAACGAACTCGAGGCGCCCACCGCCGTCGCAGTGCTCGAGCACATCGTGCGCAGCATCGTGGACGACGCCGACGCCGTCGCAGTGTCCTCCAGCACCGGTCGTGGCGACAAGGTGAAGCTGGAAGTGCGTGTCGGCCCCGGCGACCTCGGTCGCGTCATCGGCCGCCGCGGACGCACCGCCCAGAGCATCCGCACCGTCGTGCGCGCTGCCGCGGTGAACGACGACGTCGAGGTCGACGTCGATTTCGTGGATGCCTGACCTTCTCGAGGTCGGCCGCATCGGCAAACCCCATGGTGTCCGCGGCGACACCTATGTCACCTTCACCTCCGACGTGGAGGAACGTCACAGCGTCGGGTCCGTTCTCGTGATCGAGACCCCGCAGGGACGCCGCGAGCTGGTGATCACGAAGAGCCGCCCCGAGAAGGAGCGCTTCGTGGTGCACTTCGAGGGCATCGACGACCGCAACGACGTCGAGAAGCTCACCAACAAGATGCTCTACGGCGCCCCCATCGACTCCGACGACGCACTGTGGGTGCACGAACTCATCGGGTCCACCGTCGTGGATGCTTCCGGCGCAACGATCGGCACGTGCGTGTCGGTCCTGCAGAACCCGGCCCACGAACTGCTGGAACTGGACAACGGCGCACTCGTTCCCATGCCGTTCGTCCTGTCCTGTGTCGACGGCGTCACCACCATCGACCCGCCCGAGGGTCTGTTCGACCTCAACGACTGATTCGGTAGTTTCGCTCCGTGCGCATCGACGTCTTCTCGATATTTCCCGACATGGTCGACGGGTTCTGTTCACAGAGTCTCCTCGGCCGTGCACGCACGAACGGCCACGTCGACCTGCGTTGTCACGACATCCGCGCCCATGCCACCGACGTGCACCGCACGGTCGATGACACGCCGTTCGGCGGTGGTGCGGGGATGTTGATGCGCCCCGAGCCGTTGTTCGACGCCGTCGAGTCGGTGAACCCTCCGCGGCCGTTGATCCTCCTCGGCCCGGGTGGGCAGAAGTTCGACCAGTCGATCGCCCAGGCACTCGCCGATTCCGACGGCTTCAGCCTGCTGTGCGGGCGATACGAGGGTGTCGACCAGCGCGTTCGCGAGCACCTGGTGGACCACGAGATCTCGGTCGGCGACGTCGTTCTTGCCGGCGGAGAGGTGGCTGCGTGTCTCGTCATCGAGGCCGTCACCAGGCTAATCCCGGGGGTCATGGGCAATTCCGTCTCCCCGGTCACCGAGTCCTTCGGCGAGGCAGGACTGCTGGAGGAGCCCCAGTACACGCGCCCGGCCGACTTCAGGGGCTGGGAGGTGCCGGAGGTGCTGCGCAGCGGAGACCACGCCCGGATCGAGTCCTGGAGGCACCTGCAGGCCCTCTGGCGAACGGTCCAGCAGCGTCCCGACCTCATCGAGGCCCGCGGTGGCCTGACAGATGCCGAAAAGACCCTGTTGGAAGGGGTGGACCCTGTCTCGTATCCTTCATTCTTCGCAGATGGCGGCCCCACGGGGCGCTGAATGCCCACATTGAAGCCGCTCAAGGAATTGCCATGAAGACCACCGACATCGTTGACAACCAGAACAAGCGTGATGACATCCCCGCTTTCGGCCCCGGCGACGAGGTCAAGGTGCACGTGCGCGTGGTCGAGTCCGGCAAGGAGCGCATCCAGGTGTTCCAGGGCAACGTGACCGCCATCAAGGGTTCCGGCATCGCCGAGACCTACACGGTCCGCAAGGTCAGCTACGGCGTCGGCGTCGAGCGCACGTTCCCCGTGCACGGCCCGTCCGTTGCAAAGCTCGAGGTCCTGCGCAAGGGCGACGTGCGTCGCGCCAAGCTCTACTACCTCCGTGATCGCGTTGGCAAGGCAGCCAAGGTCCGCGAGAAGCGCGACAACTAGGAACCGGCCGGTGCAGTGACCGGCCCGCACCATGAACTCCGACGATCTCGAGAATTTCGAGGCTGACCGCGAGTACAAGCTCGCGCAGGAATACCAGGACGTCGTGGGCATGTTCCGTTATGCCGTCGAGACCGAACGCCGGTTCTACCTGGCCAATGATGTGAAGGTCACCGTCACCGGTGACTCCGCGCGGCCGTTGATCGAAGTGGTGATGACAGACGCATGGGTATGGGACATGTACCGCAAGACCCGGTTCATCCCGACGGTCAGGGTGCTGAGCTTCAAGGACGTGAACGTCGAGGAGCTCCCGGACAACGACATCCTGGACACGGGCGAGATAGAACGGCGCGACTAGCACGCGCACGCTGGGCCGAGGACCTCGTGGCCCGCTGGTACGAACGGAACGGCTACTGCGTGATTGCGCGCAACTGGACCATGCGCGGGGGAGAGATCGATGTCGTCGCCCGCCGGGGTTCGTTGGTCGTCGTGTGCGAGGTGAAGGCACGAACGTCGAACGCATGGGGATCGCCGTGGGAGGCGATGACGACGCTGAAGCAGCAACGCGTGAGACGGGCCGGTTTCGCGTTCGTGAGGACGCTTGACGAACATGGTCTGACCGTGCGGTTCGATGTCGGCGCCGTCACCGGCACGTCACTCGAGATGATGCACGACGCGTTCTGACAGATCCGCGTCAACGGATGCGTCGTTGCCAGCAAGCATGGTGCCAGTGACGACGCAGGTCGGGTGCGTCCTTCGGCACGGTCACCGTGTGCCCCGTGCCGGGGGGAATCTCGCGGTTGCACCCGGGGCACAGGTACTCCTTCACGGCTTCGTACGGCTGCATGCGGCGCACGTCGATGTCGCCGTACAGGCCGTCCCAGATGTCCTTCGCCATGTCAGCCGAGGAATCCCCATGCGACCAGTGCGAACGCTGCAGTGATCGCCGCGATGACGAACCAGATGTCCGACTTGCGTGCGACTCTCTTGCGGGTCGGATCCAGCCCCATGCGCCCAACCTACGGCCGTAGCGATGGCTAGCGTTGAATCAATGCGCGCTCGCCTCATAGGAACAGCCCTGGCGGCGGGCATTCTCGGCGTCTTCGCCCCGGCCATGGTGTCAACCGTGACGGCCGAGACCTCCACGACGACCACCACGGTGGACCCACTCGCATCGTCCACCACCAGTACCTCGACGTCGTCGACCACGAGCACCACGACGACCACTCTGCCGAGCGCCGTCACCACGGTGCCCGAGGGTTGCCCGCTGCCGCCCACCGCCCAGGCCGTGTTCACGGGGAAGGTGCAGTTGATCGACCCCGTGT
>JBEDDY010000056.1:0-10181 GCA_041176025.1 Actinomycetota bacterium
GGATCGTGTGGCCGCCCGCGATCGTCCCGCCCGCTTGCGTGACCACCTCTGCCGCGGCGGTGAGGATGCGGGTGATGACGTCCTTCGGCAGGTGCTCGGGGAACGCCGCGATGTTCACCGCGAGAACGACACGGCCACCCATCGCGAAGACGTCGCTGCACGCGTTGGCGGCGGCGATGGCACCGAAATCGGACGGGTCGTCGACGAGTGGCGGGAAGAAGTCCGTGGTGCTCACGAGCGCCACGTCATCGCTAATCCGGTAGACGGCGGCATCGTCGAACGGCGCGAGACCCACGAGCAGTGACGGGTCGAACCCCGCGGGGAGACCGTTCACGAGGTCGGAGAGCAACGCGGCACCCCACTTCGCGGCGCATCCGCCGCACGATGTCCACTCCGTCAGGCGGATGTCGGTGAACGCATCCTCGCCCTCGCCTGCCATGGCAGCACGGTACTAGTTTCGCCCCGATGACCACCCCGCCGGACACCCCAGTGCACCCGCCGTCGGTGGACTCGCTCGCACGTCTGCTCGGCGAGACGTACGACCTGCCGCAGATGCTGTTGGTGGACTGCGCACGGCGCGCCGTGCGCGATGACCCGGCCCACCCGGAGGTGTCCGCCCACTTGTTCGCCCGCGAGATGCTGTCCACGTACGTCACCGACGTCGTGAACGCGACGGGGGTGCTCCTCCACACGAACCTCGGGCGCGCACCACTGCAACTCGTCACCAGCGGACGCCCGTACAACCTCGAGTTCGACCTTGCATCCGGTGTGCGCGGGTCCCGGCACGACAGCATCTCCACCCTCGTTCGTGCTCTCACCGGGGCAGAGGACGCCATCGTCGTCAACAACAACGCCGCGGCCGTGATGCTTGTGCTCGCGGCGCTGGCGAACGGCCGGGGTGTGGCGGTCAGCCGCGGCGAGAGCGTCGAGATCGGCGGCGGGTTCCGCATTCCCGACGTCATGGAGCAGTCCGGCGCGCGACTTGTCGACGTGGGCACCACCAACCGCACCCGGCTCGGCGACTACGCACGGGCCGTCGCATCGCCGGCCAACGACATCGCGCTCACGATGAGGATCCACCCGTCGAACTTCGCGATCCAGGGGTTCACGGAGTCGACGTCGGTCGGCGAACTGTCGACGCTCGGTGTGCCCGTCGTCGTCGACATCGGCTCGGGCCTCATCGACAATTCCTGCCCGTGGTTGTTCCGTCACATGCCGCGGGTCCCGCAGTTCCTGCTGGACGAGCCCGCGGCACGGCAGTCCATCGCGGACGGGGCCGACCTCGTGACGTTCAGCGGCGACAAACTTCTCGGTGGACCGCAGTGCGGGATCATCGCGGGACGCGCCGATCTGGTCCGCGCGTGTGCGGACCACCCGTTGATGCGTGCACTGCGCCCGGGTGGCCACACCATCCAGTTGCTGCAGCATGTTCTGCTGTCGTACGCCAACCGCACGGTGTGCGGGGACGTGCCCTTCTGGTCGATGTTCACGGAGAAGACGGAGCAACTGAAGAAGCGGGCCGCGACAATCGTCAAGGACAGCCGCATCGGTCGGGTGGTGGAGTCGACTGCTGTCATCGGCGCCGGCTCCGCCCCGGGTGCGTCCATCGAATCGTTCGCGGTGGAGATCGACAGGGACATCACCCGGCATCTCCGCACACGGGTCCGGCCGATCATTGCCCGCGTCGAGAAGGGCCGGACGATCATCGACCTTCGCACGGTCGAGCCGTACGACGACGACGACATAACGCGTGCGCTCCATCCCCTGAAATGACGGTCATCGCAACGGCCGGCCACGTCGACCACGGCAAGTCGTCCCTCGTCCGCGCGATGTGCGGCACCGACCCGGACCGTCTCGCCGAGGAGAAACGCAGGGGGATGACGATCGAGCTCGGCTTCGCGCATTGCACGACGGCGGACGGGACGGTGCTGAGCTTCGTCGACGTGCCGGGCCACAGCGACTTCGTGCGGACCATGGTGTCGGGCGTCAGCGGGGTCGACATCGCACTCCTCGTCATCGACGTGAACGAGGGCTGGATGCCCCAGACACAGGAACACCTGGGCATCCTCGACGTGCTCGGCGTGTCGCACGGTCTCGTCGCGCTCACGAAGTGCGACAGGGCCGACGCCGACACGGTCAGGTCGTGCGCGGCGGACGTCACCGGGCGGTTGTCAGGCAGTTCGGTGACGTGGCACGGGATCATCAACACCTCCTCGGTCACGGGCGAAGGGATGGAGGACCTCGAGAACTCCCTCGCCGGACTCGCCGGCAACTTCGCCGCGGCCCGTGACGAACTGGGACGGCCCCGTCTGTTCGTGGACCGCGCCTTCACCATCGCAGGTGCCGGCACGGTCGTGACGGGGACGCTCGGGGGATCGGAACTGCACCGCGGATCCGAGATGACCGTCGCACGGACGGGACGCACCGTCCGTGTCCGCGACATCCAGACGCACGGTTCGTCGGTGGGGTCGGGCCGGCCGGGTTCGCGCTGCGCCGTCAACGTGTCGGGTGCAGGAACGTCCGACGTCCGTCGCGGAGACGCACTCGTGGGTGCGAACTCCTGGCAGGTCACGCCCGTCTTCGACGCCACCTTCTCCGTGCTCACCGGCGGCGGTCCACTCAAACGGCGCCGTGGCTACTCGTTGCACGTCGGGACGAACGACCAGCTCGCGTCGGTGCGGGTCATCGGTGGCGAGGAGATCGCAGCCGGCGGTGCAGGACTCGTGCGCGTGCGGTTCGACGAACCGTTGCCCCTCACACCCGGTGACAGGTTCCTCCTGCGTGACCCGGGAACAGGGACGACGATCGGAGGTGGTGTCATCACTGACGTCGATCCACGGGAGCGCATCAGCCGCGCGAGACCCGACGGCAGTCTCGGGTCGCAGGTCGGCGGGCGCGGCTGGATCCCGGTCGACGAGGCGAGACGGCTCACCGGCCGCATGCTCGACGAGGTCGCCGGCGGCATGTGGGCGGACGATGCAACCATCGCCGCGACGCGCGAGTACGTCGATGCAATCACCGCACGCGAACACGGCGATGCCGAGAACGACCCCATCGCACTGCGCGTGCGCGATGAGGGAGTCACCCCGGAGCCCTGCACGGAGCGCGACACCGTCCGCCGCCTCGTGCAACGCGGGATCCTGTTCGAGCACGACGGCATCGCGTTCCACCGCGACGTCCTCGACGGAATCGCCGGTGTGCTCACTGCATTGTGGGACACCAGCCCCGGGGGCTTCACCATGTCGCAACTGCGGGAGGCCCTCGGAATCACGCGCAAGCACGCAGTCCCGCTCGCCACGTGTCTCGACAAGCGCGGGTGGACCCGCAGGTCGGGGGACGTCCGCACGCCGGGCCCGCGTGCCCGCACGGGCGGCTGATTGGCGGAGGCGGACGGGAATCGAACCCGCCGAACGGGGTTCGCCCGTTCCGACTGTGTTGAAGACAGCGGAGCCCACCAGGTACTCGTACGCCCCCGCGGTGAGGCTACTTGTGGCGCTCCGGCGTCCGGCAGGCCGCCCGGGGACGAGTACCGTTCAGCCATGTCCGACACCCGTCCGTTGCTGCCCGACGGTCTCGTCATCGTGGTGAAGCGCGAGTGCGCGACGTGCCAGATGGTCGAACCGTTGCTCGACACCATCGCCTGCGACGCCGGCCCTTTGACCGTGTACACGCAGGATGACCCCACGTTCGGTGCATCGGTCGGCGCGGTGCACGACGCAGATCTCGCCGTGTCGTGGCACTACGACATCGAGACAGTGCCGACGCTTCTCGTCATCCGCAACGGCAGGGAGACGGACCGCACGTTCGGGTGGTCGCGCGACGAATGGCGGCGCATCACGGGAATCGCCGGTCTCGGCGGGGAACTCCCCGCCATGCGGCCGGGATGCGGTTCGATGAGCGTCGACCCCGACCGGGTCGACTCGCTGCGCGCGAGGTTCACGAACGACACGATTGCGTCGCGCCACGTGGAGTTCTCCGCGGCGGAGGACGAGTTCGAGGCGATGTACGCACGAGGGTGGACCGACGGTCTGCCCGTCGTTCCGCCGACCCGCGAGCGGGTCCTGCGCATGCTGACCGGAACGACCCGTGCACCGTCCGAGGTTGTCGCGCTGTGCCCGCCCGATCTCGTCGAGCTCACGGTCGAGAAGATCGCGATCAACGCGGTGATGGCGGGTTGCCTCCCCGAGTACATGCCGTGGGTGATCGCGGCACTCGAGGCAGTGTGCAACGACACCTTCAACATGCACGGCGTTCTCGCGACCACGATGCCGGTCGGTCCGGTGATCATCTGCAACGGCCCCGGCACGCGTGCCATCGGCATGAACAGCGGCATCAACGCACTGGGCCAGGGCAACCGCGCCAACAACACGATCGGGCGCGCGGTGCAGCTGACCATCCGCAACGTCGGCGGTGGCAGGCCCGGCGAGGTCGACCGCGCGACCCACGGCAACCCGGGGAAGATCTCGTTCTGTTTCGCCGAGGACGAACTCGGTTCGCCGTTCACTCCCCTCGCGCAGTGGCGCGGACTGCCCGAGGGCACGAACGCGGTCACGGTGTTCGCAGGCGAGGGTCCGCGCGGCATGGTGGACCAACTCGCTCGCACCCCCGAGGAACTGTGCAGGTCGCTCGCCGAATCACTGATCCCGCTCCAGCACCCGAAGCTCGTCATCGGCTTCGATGCCATCCTCATCATCAGCCCCGACCACGGGCGCATCTTCAAGGAAGCGGGCTGGGACCGTGACCGAGTGCTCGCCGAGATCACTGCACTGACCACCCGTCCGGGTGCCGACCTCGTGCGCGGCGCGAACGGAATCGCAGAGGGGGTTCCCGCACACCTGAAGGACGCCCAACTGCCGAAGTTCCGCCCCGGCGGCCTGCTGATCACGTACGCGGGTGGCGGCGCCGGCCTGTTCTCCAGCATGGTGGCCGGCTGGGCCAACGGTTCGGTGGGCAGCGAACCGGTCACCCGGGCCGTCGGGTCGTGACACAATGACAACCATGACGAACTTCGTGGTGCTCGACCCCACCAACGAGACGAAGCCGGCCACGCGCACGTTGCTCGAACGCCCGGCATCGGTGAAGGGACTCACCGTCGGCCTGCTCGACATCAGCAAGCCGCGCGGCAACGTGTTCCTCGACCGCATCGAGCAGAAGTTGTCCGCGCTCGGCGCGACCGTCATCCGTTACTCGAAGCCGACGTTCACGAAGCCGGCGCCCGTCGACCTCCGTCACGAGATCGCCACGCAGTGCAACGTGGTGATCGAAGCACTCGCCGATTGAGGCAGTTGCACGTCGTGCAGTGTGCACGACATCGCAGACCTGGAACTCCGCGGCGTGCCCGGGGTGTTCGTCGCCACGACTGAGTTCGTGTCCGCGGCCGTCACCCAGTCGACATCGCTCGGCATCCCCGACCTGAAGAGGGTGTACACCAGCCACCCCATCCAGGACCGCACGGATGACGAGATGACGGAACTCGCCGAGCGGTACTTCGACGAGATCCTCGCCGCCATCACGGCCTGACGCCCCCGTTCGGCGTCAGCCGTCCCCGACTACCCTTGACACCCATGTCCCCCACCCGTTTCCTCATGCTGCGTCATGGCCAGAGCGAGTGGAATGCCCTCGGCCGGTGGCAGGGCCAGGCCGACATCGAGCTGACCGACCTTGGTCACGAGCAGGCCCGCCGGGCCGCGGACAAACTGGGCACGTTCGATGCCGTCGCGAGCAGCGACCTGCGCCGCGCACGCATCACCGCCACCATCATTTCCGATGCACTCGGACTCGGGCTCCTGCCCGCCGACGTCCGCTTCCGCGAGACCCACGTCGGTGAGTGGCAGGGGCTCACGCACCACCAGATCGAGCGCGAATGGCCCGGCTACCTCGAGGCCCACAGGCGGCCACCGGGTTTCGAGGCCGACGAATCCATCGTCGAGAGGGTGTCCGCCGCTCTCGCGGACCTCGCGCGCGGGTTCCCCGGCGGGGAGATCCTGGTCATCGCTCATGCCGGTGTCCTGCGCGTGATGCGCCGCCACCTCGGTGTCATCGACTCGCGCATCGCAAACCTCGGTGGTTGCGAGTTCATCGTGCGACCGGACGCGGGCGAGATGTTCGGCCACCACGTCACCGCGGGTGACCTGGTTGATCTCCTCGAGCACGGGGCGATCGGCGAGGAACTCTGACCCGATGTTCCGGAGGTTCATCGACGACGACAACTCGCCCGTCGTGCTGCGCAACGTCGACCGGCTGGCGTGGGGACGCCTCGTCTCGAATGCCTGCTACCGCTTCGCACCGCCGTTCGTTGCCGTCATCGCGCGCGGTCTCGACGTCACTGTCGGCCAGCTCGGCATCGCATTGATGATCGGCGAGTTCGCGGGTCTCCTGTCGCCCGTCATCGGCCGGCGCATCGATAGGTCGAACAGGCTCGCCGGCATGACGTTCGGGATGAGCGCCCTGTTCGTCGGCGTCGTCGGCGCGGCCGTCTCGCCGAACATCATCGTCTTCACGGTTGCGATGTTCGTCCTCAGTGCCTCGAAGGTGGTGTTCGACACCGCCCTCATCGTGTGGGTGAACGACCACGTCCCCTACGAGCGCCGCGGTCAGGTGGTGGGCGTCATCGAGACCAGCTGGGCGCTTGGCTTGTTCATCGGCGTGTCTGCCATGGGTCTCGTCACAGCCGTTGCCAACTGGCGTGTCGGGTTCGGACTGGGTGCGTTGCTGATGGCCGTCACCGGTGCCTTGATCCTGCAGCGGCTGCCGCACCACGACGCGCACGCACCGGTCAGCGAGCACCTCCGTGCCCGCATCCCGCGCAACGGGTGGCTGGTCGTCGCCGCGTTCTTCATGCTGCTGGGAGCCGCGCAGACCATCGGCATCGTGTTCGGCCCGTGGTTCGAGGACAACTTCGGGTTCTCGAGCGGCGCGATCGTCGCGGTGGTCGTGTCGATGGGCTTCGTGGAACTCGTCGGCAGCATCGGGAGCAGCCGCGTGATGGACAGGTGGGGCAAGGAGAACGCGGTGCGGCGCGGGACCATCCTGATGTTCGCGACCTGCGTGGTGATGGCCTTCGGCCGGGACACCTCTTTCGTTGCCGTGCCGATGGTCGTGATCTTCTTCCTCGGTTTCGAGTTCGGGATCGTGTGCCTGCTGCCCGTGGCGGCAAACATCATCCCCGGCGCGAGCGGCGTCGGGCTCGGCACCGCGGTCGGTGCGGGCACGTTCGGGCGCGCCGTGATGAGCAGCATCGCCACGAACCTCTACGACGCGGTCGGCCCGGTCGGCCCCGCGGTTCTCGGTGCGGCAATGGCAATTGCGGCGGGTGTCCTGGTGACCGCCTACAGGAACTCGGTCAGCGGTACCCGTTCGTGATCGGCACGCGGCGGTCCTTGCCGAATGCCTTCTCCGACACGCGCACACCGGGTGCGCACTGACGCCGCTTGTACTCGTTGATGTCGACGAGCCGGCAGATGCGGCGCACGACGTCCTCGGGGAACCCGGCGGCGATGATCTCGGGGATCGTCCTGTCCCCGTCCACGTACATCCTGAGCAACGGGTCGAGTTCCTCGTAGGGCGGCAGGCTCTGGTCGTCACGCTGGTCGGGGCGCAGTTCCGCCGAGGGCGGCTTCTCGATGACCGACAGCGGGATGATCTCGCGCCCGGCACGCTCGTTCACGCGGCGCGACAGTGCGAACACCTGCAGCTTGAACACGTCCTTGATGACCGAGTACCCGCCGGCCGAGTCCCCGTAGATGGTGAAGTACCCGACGGCCAGCTCGCTCTTGTTCCCGGTGGTCAGCACCATCCAGCCGAACTTGTTCGACAGAGCCATCAGGGTGGTGCCGCGGCAACGACTCTGCAGGTTCTCCTCCGTCAGGTCGGGGTCACGACCGTCGAAGGACGGCTTCAGCATGTCGAGATACGCGCCGAAGGCAGGTTCGATGCTGATGACGCGGTGGTCGATTCCCAGGTTCGCGGCGAGTGCGGCGGCATCGTCGAGCGATCCCTGGCTGCTGTACCGGGACGGCATGGCGACACCGTGCACGTGTTCCGCACCGAGAGCATCGACAGCGATCGCGGCGACGATGGACGAGTCGATGCCGCCGGAGAGACCGATGACGACGTCGGTGAAACCGTTCTTCGTGATGTAGTCGCGCGTGCCGACGACGAGTGCGGTGTGCATGCGGTCGATGTCGGGCGAAAAGGGTTCGATTCGCGCCGGCGCCACCGTCCCGGCGGATGTGTCGATGTCGACAACCTCGAAGTCGCCCTCGAATGACTTCAGGCGGCACGCGACGTTGCCCCTCGCGTCGAGCACGACGCTCGAACCCTCGAACACCAGCTCGTCCTGGCCGCCCACCTGGTTCACGTACACGATCGGCGCGTGAGCCTCGCGCGCGCGGGTGGCCAGCATCTCCTCACGGTCGACGTGCTTGCCGTCGTGGTAGGGCGATCCGTTGATGTTCAGCATCACCACGGCGTTCGCCTTCGCCTGCGCGCGCACGGGACCGTCCGCGGACCAGATGTCCTCGCAGATCGACACGCCCACCTTGGTGGCACCGATCATCATCACGCCGGACGTGATGCCGTTGACGGTGTCGGGACCTGGCCGGAAGTACCGCTGCTCGTCGAACACCGAGTAGTTGGGGAGCAACTGCTTGCGGTAGATCGACAGGACCTCACCGTTGCCGCACAGTGCCACCGCGTTGTACAGGCGTGACTCACGGGCCTCGACGAACCCCACGAGTGCGCGGCACGTGCGACCGGCCGTGGCGACCGCGACATCGGCAAGGGCCTTCATGTTGTCCTTCACGAACTGCGACTTCAGCACCAGGTCCTCGGGCGGGTAACCGGTGACCGCCAGTTCCGGGAAGACCACGACATCGGCGCCCGCGGCCTCGGCCCGTTCGAAGTCGGAGATGATGCGGGTGACGTTGCCCGGCAGGTCACCGACCCGCTGGTTCAGTTGCGACAGGGCGACACGCATGGTCCCGACTCCGTTACCCACGGGGAAAGCCTGTGCTGACGCGGTGAAAACCCACGTGGGCAGGCTAGCGAGGCGATTATCCACAGGTCCGTGCCATTCGGGCCGGTGCGAGGCCAGCGCGTGTCAGGCGTGCCGAACAAACCCGATTCACACAGCGTTTACAAACGGAACATGGCATCGAAACTGCCGCCTGACATCCTGAAACCCATCAACAGAGGGGTCCCCCGGGCCCCACGACAGGTAAAGGAAGCCACCGTGCCCATTCAGGCCGAATACATCTGGATCGACGGAACGTCACCGACGCCGTTGCTGCGCTCCAAGACCAAGATCATCCCCAACTTCAACGGTTCGATCGCAGACATGCCGGTCGACGAGTGGGGCTTCGACGGCTCCTCCACCGAGCAGGCCACCGGCGATTCGTCGGACTGCATCCTGAAGCCCGTCTTCCACTGCCCGGACCCGATCCGCGGCGGCAAGAACATCCTCGTGATGTGCGAGGTTCTCCTCGCCGCCACCGGCGAGCCGCACCCCACCAACACGCGCGCAGCCACCGCTGCTGCGCAGGCGAAGCACAAGGACCAGGACATGTGGTACGGCATCGAGCAGGAGTACACCATGCTCCGCCTCGACGGTTCCCCCTACGGCTTCCCCGTCGGCGGTTACCCGAAGCCCCAGGGCCCGTACTACTGCGGCGTCGGCGCGGGTCGCGTCGTCGGTCGCGAGATCATCGAGATCCACACCCAGGCGTGCATCGACGCCGGCCTGCTCATCTCGGGCACCAACGCCGAAGTGATGCCCGGCCAGTGGGAGTTCCAGATCGGACCCGGTGATGCGCTGACCGTCTCTGACCACATGTACGTCGCACGCTGGCTGCTGCACCGTGTCGCCGAGGATTTCGACGTCGTCATCTCGTTCGACGCGAAGCCGGAAAAGGGTGACTGGAACGGCGCAGGTGCGCACACGAACTTCTCCACCAAGGCAATGCGCGAGAGCTACGACGCTGTCATCGCTGCCTGCGAGAAGCTCGGCACCCGCGTCATGGAGCACGTCGAGAACTACGGTCACGACATCCAGAGCCGACTCACCGGCAAGCACGAGACCGCCCCGTGGAACAAGTACTCCTACGGCGTGTCGAACCGCGGCGCATCCGTGCGCATCCCGTGGCAGGTTGCCCGTGACAAGAAGGGTTACGCCGAGGACCGCC
>JBEDDY010000057.1:0-2727 GCA_041176025.1 Actinomycetota bacterium
TCGTCCTCGGGGTCGATGTCGACCGCGGGGAGTGAACCCGGGTCGGCCGCCGACATCACGTCGGACCACGTCGTGCCGTTCGCCTGCACCTTGCGGTCCGACCGCACGGCGATGACGTGCATCCCGGGCCGCTCGCCAAGCTGGGCCAGGCGCTCAAGGCGCTCGTCGTCACCGATGAACACCACGGGGTCGCTGTCGTTCAGTGCGTACTCCATCTCGGGAGCCGTCCACCACGCGTTCATGCCGACGGCAGCCACGCCGATCGACACGCAGGCCCAGTAGCCCACCACCCATTCGGGGTAGTTGCGCATGGCGAGGGCGACACGAGTCCCGCGCACCGCACCGCGGTCAACGAGATAGGCGGCGAGCTTGCGCACCTGCGAGTGGATCTCCGCATAGGTGTACCGCTCGTCCTCGTAGACGACGTAGTCCTTGTCACCGTGCACCGCCGTGCTCTCCCAGATGAGCCGCACGTTCGGCGGGGCGGCCTTGTAGACGAGGATGTCGGACCCCATCACGGTCTGGCGGACCACCTCGAAGGGCGACCCGGGGGCGGTCAGTTCGGCGCGGGCGGACTTGTAGTGCTCAATCACGCCCCGCATCATTGCCGAAACAGCACCCATGGCGCCACACGGCACTAGCGTTGCCTCCCGTGGGTTCAGACAACACAGTCAGTCCGGAAGCGGTCGCGCGGGCCAAGGCAGCGCAGCAGGCGGCGGAGGCATCCGGTGACGGGGGCGAGAAGCACCACCATCACCACGCGTCCGAGATCGGGACTGCCGCGCTGACCCTGGGGGCGCTGGGTGTGGTGTACGGCGACATCGGCACCAGCCCGCTGTACGCCATGAAGGAGGCGTTCACCGAGAAATCGCACGTGATGACTGTCGACACCATCAATGTGTACGGCATCTGCTCGCTCGCCTTCTGGGCCCTCGTCATCATCATCTCGGTCAAGTACCTCTTCTTCGTGATGAAGGCCGACAACAACGGCGAGGGTGGCATCCTCGCCCTCACCGCACTGGTGCTGCCCCGCGAGCACAGGCGGGTCGCAAAGGCCGGCTTGCTGGTCGCGCTCGGCGTGTTCGGCACCGCCCTCCTCTACGGCGACGGCGTCATCACGCCGGCGATCTCCGTGCTCTCCGCGGTGGAGGGCCTCGAGAACGTCTCGTCATCGTTCGAATCGTGGGTCGTTCCCATCGCCATAGCCATCATCACCGGCCTCTTCATGGTGCAGAAGCGCGGAACCGGTGCGGTGGGCAAGGTGTTCGGCCCGGTGATGCTCGTGTGGTTCGCCACCATCGCGCTGCTCGGGCTCTCGCACATCGTCGACCACCCCGAGATCATCCAGACTGTCAACCCGTACCACGCGGTCCGTTACTTCACCCACGAGCCGTTGAAGGCTTTCCTCTCCCTCGGCTCCATCTTCCTCGTCGTCACCGGCGGCGAGGCCCTGTACGCCGACATGGGACACTTCGGCCGCAAGCCGATTGCGATCGGCTGGTACGCAATGGTCCTGCCCTCGTTGCTGCTCAACTACTGGGGCCAGGGGGCCTTCCTCCTCGACCACCCGGACGAGGTCGAGAGCGTCTTCTTCAACATGGTCCCTGACGTCCTGTTGCTGCCCGTCGTCATCCTCGCCACGTGCGCCACGATCATCGCCTCCCAGGCACTCATTTCGGGTGTGTTCTCGCTCACCGCACAGGCTGTGCAGCTGGACTACCTGCCGCGCATCGCAATCCGCCACACATCATCGAAGCATTACGGGCAGATCTACGTTCCGCTCGTCAACTGGCTGCTGATGATTGCGTGCATCGGTCTCGTCATCGGCTTCCAGACGTCCAGCAACCTGGCGGCCGCGTACGGCATCGCCGTGACCATGACCATGGCCATCACCACTCTCATCTTCTACAGGGTGCTCACCGACAGGTGGGGATGGAAGCCCTGGCGAGCGCTCGCACTGTGCGCTCCGCTGCTGGTGATCGAGTCAGGTTTTCTGGGGGCAAACATCGTCAAGATCCCCCACGGCGGCTGGTTCGCGCTGGCCGTCGGCATCGCACTCATGGTGCAGATGCAGACCTGGCGGCGCGGCAGGGCACTCGTCGCCGACCGCATCCACCGCGGGGAGCAGGACCTCGAGCCGTTCCTCGACGACACCGAGGACATCTCACGTGTCGCCGGCACGGCAGTCTTCATGTTCAAGGACCTGGGCAAGACGCCGCCGGCCCTCGTCAACAACCTGCGGCACAACAAGGTCCTGCACCGCACCACACTGATCGTGTCTGTGGACACGGCGGACAGTCCGAGAGTGCCGTTCAAGGACCGGTACTCGGTCAAGAAGATCGCTCCCGGCGTGTTCCAGGTGCAGCTCGAGTTCGGGTTCATGGAGGAGCCGAACGTCCCCGCCACCCTCGCGGCCATCGACCACCCAGGTCTGCACTATGACGAGGACGATGTCACGTACTTCATAGGTCACGAGTCGATCGTTGCCGGCAAGGTCCCGGGGATGCACCCGCTCGCGGAACAGTTGTTCGTGCTGCTGAACCGTGGTGCGGACTCGGCCGTGAGGTTCTTCAACCTGCCTACGGACCGCGTGTTCGAGGTGGGCTCGCGCGTCGAGATCTGACGCCCGGTCAGCCAACCACAAAACTCGTCATCGACAGCGAGCCGAGCACGCAGCCGCCCACCAGCACCCCGACACTGTCGCCGGACTGCGCGGCGATCCCGGCG
>JBEDDY010000058.1:0-9842 GCA_041176025.1 Actinomycetota bacterium
GAGGAGACGGGTCTTCCCGAGTGGCTCGACCTTCCCGACGACCGCCGTGAGGACCCCGTGTTCTTCCGCACGAACCGCACCGAGAAGGGTCGCGACGGGTGCCGCGTGCCGTTGCCGTGGACCGATGACGCACAGACGCACTTCGGGTTCTCCGGCACCGCCCCAACCGGTCGTGCATGGCTCCCCCAGCCGCAGTGGTGGGGTGACTTCGCCGCGTCGAAGCAAGAAGGTGTCGCCGGCTCGACTCTCGAGACGTACCGCACGGTGCTGAAGGAAAGGTCCGCGTTCGACCCTGCAGCGCCGATCGAATGGGAGTTGACCGACAGCGACCATGCAGTCGCGTTCCGTCGCGGCACGGTGCTCGTGGTGATGAACATGTCGGGGGCCGACGTGACTGTCCCGTCGGGCGTCCTCGGATCGGCAACGCCTTTCCTGACAACGGCAGGCGGCACGGGGGCTGTCGTGCCGGCGAACTCGACGGTCTGGTTCCGCTGACGGGACCCGGGTCCCTGCCGCAGCGGCGGCAGCAACTCAGTTGATCGAGTCGCCGGTCTCGACATCGAACAGGTGCAACTGTTCCGCGTCGACGGTCAGCACGGCGGTGTCCCCGGGCTTCAGTGTGGAAGTCGGTGCGACGCGCGCGATGGCACTCAGCCTCTCGCTGCCCGGCACGTCCTCATGGGCGTCGGTCCGCACGGCCTGCACGTCGACCTCCACGTGGAGGAGGACCTCGCTGCCGAGTCCCTCGCGCACTTCCACCGAACCGGAGACGGTGACGGGGCCGGGCTGCAGCGACGAGTCGTGCAGGTGTTCGGGCCGGATTCCGACCACGACGTCCCTGCCGTCGTACTTCGCGAGTGACGGCCTGCGGTTGATGACGGACTGCGGCACGGCGATCGACTGCGCACCGGCGACGATGCGGCCACCGTCCGTGCCGTGCGTGTAGCGACCGACGAAGGTGTTCATCTGCGGCGAACCGATGAACGTGGCGACGAACAGGTTCTTCGGGTGGTCGTACAGGTTCTGCGGGGTGTCCACCTGCTGCAGGAGACCCTTCGACATGACTGCGACGCGGTCGCCCATCGTCATGGCCTCCACCTGGTCGTGGGTGACGTAGACGGTGGTGACGCCGAGCCGTCGCTGCAGTTTCGAGATTTCCGCGCGCATCTGCACGCGCAGCTTGGCGTCGAGGTTCGAGAGGGGTTCGTCCATGAGGAACGCCTCGGGGTGGCGCACGATGGCACGGCCCATGGCGACGCGCTGGCGCTGGCCGCCCGACAGCTGGCCCGGGCGCTTGTCGAGCAGTTCGGACAGCTCCAGGATGCGGGCCGCCTCCTGCACCCGTTCCTCGATGTCCTCCTTCGGCATGCGCCGTAGCTTCATGGCGAAGGCGATGTTCTCGCGCACCGTGAGGTGCGGGTAGAGGGCATAGGACTGGAACACCATGGCGATGTCGCGGTCCTTCGGTTCCAGGTCGTTGACGCGCTTGTCCCCGATGAACAGATCGCCCTTCGAGACGGTCTCGAGACCGGCGATCATGCGCAGGGCGGTGGACTTGCCGCAGCCGGAGGGGCCGACGAGAACCAGGAACTCCCCGTTCTGGATGTCGAGGTTCAGGTCTGCCACGGCCGTGAAACCGTTGTCATAGACCTTGTCGATGTCCGAAAGCCGAATCTGGGCCATGGGTTCCCCTTATTTCCAGTGGGCAAATAGTGGCACAGGGTGACTTTGTTAACCAACCCGTGTTTCTTTGCTATGGTGCCTCTCGGAATTTCCAATAAGTTCCACCGATTTTCCAATCGGGGGTACCGGCCCGGACGGGTCGTCCCGAGCAGAACGTCGGCTTCATCTCTACGTAGGGGTATCCAAGAAAATGAAGAAGACCATTCGGGTCGCAGCAGCGGTTCTCTCGGCTTCGTTCCTCATCGCAGCGTGCGGTGGAAGCGATTCGTCGAGCGACACCACCGCAGCAGGCGGCTCAGCAGAAAGTCTCCTTAACGGAGAAATCAAGTGCGAACAGCAGTACGCGGGCAAGACCGTCAAGATCTTCTCGCCTGTTCGTGACTCAGAAAACGACAAGCCGATCGCCGACCTCCTCGCCGCGTACAAGCCGCTCGAGGACTGCACCGGCGTGAAGGTCGAATGGGAAGGCACCGACCAGTTCGAGACGGAGATCAACGTCCGCCTCGAGGGTGGCAATGCTCCCGACGTCATCGACTACCCGCAGCCGGGCCTCATGAAGAGCCACGTCGCAAAGGGTTACCTGGTGGAGTTCCCCGCTGACGTTGCTGCGCACGTCTCGAACGACTTCATCAAGGGCTGGGACAGCTACGGCACCGTCGACGGCAAGATCTACGGCATGCCCGCACGCTCGAACATCAAGTCGCTGGTGTGGTACTCGCCGAAGGCGTTCGCCGACAAGGGATACACCATCCCCGAATCGCTCGATGACCTGGTTGCGCTCTCCGACAAGATTGTTGCTGACGGCGGCACCCCGTGGTGCGTCGGTGCCGAGTCCGGTGTCGCCACCGGCTGGATCCTCACCGACTGGATGGAGGACTTCATGCTCCGCGTGAACGGCGAAGAGGTCTACGACCAGTGGGTCAACCACGAGATCGCGTTCAACGACGCAAAGGTCAAGGCTGTTGCCGAGAAGGTGAAGAGCATCGCTCTGAACCCTGAGTACATCGGCGGCGAGGATGCCGTGAAGGCGATCGCCACCACCAAGTTCCAGGACGGCGGTCTGCCGATCCTCGACGGCAACTGCTACATGCACCGCCAGGCCTCGTTCTACTCGGCCCTGTGGGGCGAGGGCGTGACCGTCGGTGAAGACGGCGACGTCAACGTGTTCTACCTGCCCTCGCCGGCAGGCGGCCCGAAGTACATGCTGGGCGCCGGTGACGTGCTCGGTGCAGGTACCGACAAGCCGGAGACCATGGATGTCATCCGTTACTCCGGTTCGGTCGACTACCAGGCTGCGATCCTGAACTCCCGCAAGGAGCTCTCGCCGAACAAGAGCATCGACGTCGCGTCGATCACCGATCCGTTCACCAAGAAGCTCTCCGAGCTGCAGCTCGGTGCCGAGGTGTTCCGCTTCGACGGTTCCGACATGATGCCGGGCGCCGTTGGTGCCGGCACCTTCTGGACCGAGATCACGAAGTGGATCACGGGCGAAAGCGACACCGACGGCTTCCTGAAGGCCGTCGAGGACAGCTGGCCGCAGAGCTGAACAGAGTCGTCACACTCCTCACAGTGACCAAAGGAATGGGGTCGGGCGCAAGCCCGGCCCCATTTCCTTTTTCCCGGTCCGGGCGCTCGTTCCGTATTTCGTGAATGCCCGCGGATTACTTAGTATTTGATGATCGTTCCGAGGGGGAAAGCCGAACATGAGTGACTTGTTGGTTGCGCTGCTCACCGTTGTCATCGGCCTCGGTTCGCTCTGCATCCTGCTCGGTGGCCTCTACTGGCTCACGAGGTTCATTCCCGAAAATTGGCAGGAGGGTGCACGCGTCTGGATCTTCATCGGTCCGGCAATGGTGTTCCTCATCATCGGCCTCATCGCGCCGGCGATCCGCACCCTGTACTTCAGCCTTCTCGACGACAACGGCAAGAACATCGTCTGGCTCGACAACTACAGGGACATCTTCACCACCCCGGGCACGCGCCTGACGGTGATCAACTCGTTGCTGTGGGTCACCGTCGGCACGGTGGCGACCGTGATCATCGCACTCGCCATCGCGCGTTTTGCCGACGGCATGCGTGGCGAGAAGGCCGCGAAGTCGCTCATCTTCATCCCCGGTGCCGTGTCACTCGTGGGTGCGGGAATCATCTGGCGTTTCGTCTACGCCGCACCGCCCTTCAAGGTCGGTCTCATGAACCAGATCGCCGGTGTCATCCCCGGTCTGCCCGACAGCATGGGCGGAACGGGCACACGCAACTGGTTGCTGGAACGCGGATTCGGCTTCTACGAACCCAGCCAGAACCTGCCCGGTTTCAACACGCTGTTGTTGATCGTCATCTTCATCTGGGCGTCCACGGGTTTCGGCGTCGTCGTGTTCTCCGCGGCCATCAAGGGCGTGCCCGAATCCCTGATCGAGGCCGCGAAGGTGGACGGTGCGACGACTCGCCAGGCGTTCTACAAGGTCACCCTGCCGTACATCCGTGCCACCATCGTCACCGTCGCGACCACCACGACCATCGGCGGCCTCAAGGCGCTCGACATCGTGACCGCAACAACGGGCGGCAACTTCGGCACGAGCACCATCGCGAACGAGTTCTACAAGGTGAAGTTCGTGCAGGGCAGGGACGGCCTCGGATCCGCACTCGCGGTGCTCATCTTCGTGCTGGTCATCCCGGTCGTCATCATCAACCGCCGCGCACAGCGCCGTAGCGAGGAGCTCATGGGGGCATGACCGACATCTACTCCTCGGACCTGAAGGGCGAATCTCTCGGCCGTTCGGTCAGTGCCTCGCTCAGCAGCCGTCCCGGTCGCATCGTCGTGTACATCCTCGTGTTCCTGTGGACGATCCCCACGTTCGGTCTGGCGGTGTCCTCCTTCCGTCCGGAGAGGGCGGTGAAGACCACGGGTTGGTGGACCGTGTTCTGGAAGCCGGGCTTCACGTTCCAGAACTACTCGCGCGTGCTGTCGAGCAGCCCCGGCGAGGACAACATGGCGCACTACTTCCTGAACTCCATCAAGATCACCGTGCCGGCGACCATCCTCTCCGTCGGCATCGCGCTGCTTGCGGCGTACGCGTTCTCGTGGATGAAGTTCCGCGGCCGCGACTGGATGTTCGTCGGGGTCGTGTCATTGCTGATGGTGCCGTTGCAGATGGGCCTGGTGCCGTTGCTCCTTTTGTTCGGCCGCGGTGCCCACATCGGGTCGTTCACCTTGATCCCGTCGCTCGGCCTGAACAACTCGGTTGCCGCCGTCTGGATCGCCCACACGTGCTTCGGCATGCCGTTCTGCATCTTCATCCTGAAGAACTTCGTCTCCAGCCTCCCGAAGGAGGTCATCGAGGCGGCACGCGTCGACGGGGCCGGCCACCTGACCACGTTCTTCCGCCTGGTCGTGCCGTTGTCGGTGCCCGCCATCGCGTCGCTCTGCATCTTCCAGTTCATGTGGATCTGGAACGACTACCTGATCGGCAAGGTCTTCGGGGGCTCCGACAACGCGCCGGTCACGGCAAAACTCGCCGAGGTGACGGGAACGCGCGGACAGTCGTGGCACCTGCTCACGTCGGCGGGGATGATCTCCATGATCCTGCCCGTGTGCGTGTTCTTCGCGCTGCAGAGGTATTTCGTGCGCGGCCTGCTCGCCGGCGCCGTGAAGGGATGACGCAATGTCGAAGCGTGTCGAGGACCTGCTCGATCAGTTGACCCTGGAGGAGCAGGTCTCTCTGCTCGCCGGCAAGAACATCTGGGAGACCGTGCCGATCGACCGGGTCGGCATCCCGCGCCTGCGCGTGAGCGACGGCCCCGCCGGTGTCCGCGGCACCAGCTTCGACGGCCCGGCATCGTTGAACATCCCGTGCGCAACATCGGTTGCCGCCACGTGGAACCGCGGTCTCGTGCGCCAGATCGGCGAGCTGCTCGGGCGTGAGAACCACTCGAAGGGTTCCCGCGTGCACCTGGCACCCACGGTGAACCTGCACCGCACGCCGGTCGGCGGCCGCAACTTCGAGTGCATGAGCGAGGACCCGTACCTCACCGCGGAGACGGCCGTGCAGTACGTGAAGGGCGTGCAGAGCCAGGGGGTGGCCAGCTGCATCAAGCACTTCGTGGGCAACGACACCGAGTTCGAGCGCATGAGCATCGACAGCCAGATCGACGAGCGCACGCTGCGCGAGGTGTACCTCGTGCCGTTCGAGCGGGCCGTGAAGGACGCCGAGGTCATGTCGATCATGACCAGCTACAACCGCATCAACGGCGACTTCGGTGCCGATTCGGAGCCGATGCTGCAGGGGATGCTGCGTGGTGAGTGGCAGTTCGACGGCTGCGTCATCAGCGACTGGTTCGGTGTGCACTCCACCACCGCCAGCGTGAACGCGGGTTGCGACCTGGAGATGCCCGGGCCGACACTGCACCGCGGCCAGCAACTGGTGGATGCGGTCAACCGCGGCGAAGTGTCACGCGAGACGATCCGGGACCGTGCGCGGAACGTGCTGAACCTCATGGAACGCACGGGAGCGCTGGACACCGTCCCCGGTCCCGAGACCACCCGCGAGGATCCCGACGATCGTGCGCTCATCCGCCGTGCGTCCGCGAACGGCATGGTTCTGCTGAAGAACGCCGAGCACGTGCTGCCGCTCGCGGTGGACAAGGTGAGGACGATCGCCGTCCTCGGCCCGAACGCGGCGAACGCGATGGTCATGGGCGGCGGGTCGGCGGCGGTGAACGTGACGCACAGGTCGCAACCACTGGACGCACTGCGCAACCGTCTCGGTGGTTCGGTGGAGGTCGTGCACGGCGAGGGTTGCCGCATCAACAAGAAGCTGCCCGAGCTCGACCGCCGTCTCATCGGCAACGCACGAATCGACTACTTCGCGGACCCGGCATCGTTGGCCGACCCCGCCGCGACACCGGAGAAGACGGTCGAACCCGGCACGTACCGCATGATCTGGTTCAAGGACCCGCTCGGCCGTTCCGGCAACAACTTCGGATTCGGCGCCCGCTTCACCGTTCCGTTCACGCCCGACGTTACGGGGGAGTGGGAGATCGGTCTGGAGTCCGTGGCCGACTCGCGCATCCTGGTGGACGGCGTCCTGCTGCTCGACAACACAGATGTGCCGAAGGGCGGGTCGTTCTTCGGCATGGGCAAGCACGAATCCACGCGCATGATTGCGCTGCAGGCCGGACGCACCTACGAGATCATCGTCGAGGTTCCGCATGTCCCGACCGGCGCCGGTCTCGGCGGCGTGAACATCGGTGCGCAGGCGCCAGTGGACGATGACGCGCTCGACAAGGCCATCGACATGGCCGCGCGGGCCGACCTGTCCATCGTCGTCGTCGGCACGAACGACGACTGGGAGAGCGAGGGCTGGGACCGCGAGGACATCGACCTGCCCGGCGACCAGAACGTTCTGGTGGAGGAGGTCGCAAAGGTCTCGAAGCGCACGATCGTCGTCATCAACGCGGGGTCGCCCGTTGCGATGCCGTGGCTGGACGACGTGCAGGGTGTGGTGTACGCATGGTTCGCCGGCCAGGAGATGGGCGATGCACTCGTCGACATCCTCACCGGTGAGGTCGAGCCGTCCGGCCGCCTCCCCGTGACGCTCCCGCGCAAGATGGTCGACACGCCGGCCGCGGAACACCATCCCGGACGCAACGGCAAGGCGCAGTACCTGGAGGGCCGTCTCATCGGTCACCGCTGGTACGACAAGGTGGGACGTGACCCGTTGTTCCCGTTCGGTTTCGGGCTGGGTTATGCAGACGTCACGGTGACCGGCGCGAAAGTGATCGACAGCCACACCGTGGAGGCAACTGTCACGAACACCTCGCCACGCGACGGCGTGCAGGTGGTGCAGGTGTACGCGCACCGCGTGGACCGCGACGGACTCCCGAGCGACGAGCCGATCAACATCCTCGCGGGCTACGAACGTGTCGAGGTTGCCGCAGGAGGCACCGCGACCGTGCGCATCGATCTGAATCGCGACACCTACCGCACGTGGGACCTGGCGAACGGCCGATGGACAACGTGGTCCGGCGCCGTCGAACTGCGTGTGGGCACCAGCTCGCGCGACATCACGCACGCGTTGTCGATCACGCTCTAGTCGAGGATGCTGTCGCCGCCGTTCAGGTGGACGTCGAGCTGTTCGATGAGGATCCGCTGTGCGCCGCTCTCGGGACCTGCCATGGGACGGTGCGAACGGACGCGGTCGATGGCGTCGAGCATCTCCATGTCGAGCAGCATCAGGATCCCCGTGGCGGTCGTTCCCGCGCGGCCGATGCCGGCCGCACAGTGGACAACGAGATTCCTGCCCTTCAGCAGCATCGACATGAGGCGTGAGTACAGACCGTGTGCAGCGTCGAGCGACGGTGCGGACAGGTCCTGGATGGGGTGCCACGTCGCGTTCACGCCGTGGTTCGCCTCCAGCCACTCGACGTATGCGTCGTAGCGACCCTCCAGTTCGAACCTCTCCACAAGGCAGACCACGTGCGCGTCACCGCACGCACTGCGAACGGCCTCGGCGTCGGGGCCGATGTGGTGCTTGCCACAGAGGAACAACCGGCCCGTCGCGCCGAGGTCGCTGACGGGGATCTCGTGGATGCCGCCGGTGGTGTTGAACGGTGTGTGCGTCACGCGGTCAGCCGTTCAAGGGTTTTGCCAGGCGCAGCGTGGGCAGCGATGCCGGTGCGGCGAGCGCCTGCAGGGCGAGGTCGAAATCGGGGATCTCCCACACAGAGCCGTCGTCGTTGATCATGACGAAGCGATCGAGCTGCCGGAGGAACGTGCGGTCGTGACTCACCGCGATGACCGTCCCCTCGAAACCGTCGAGTGCCTTCTCCAGCGCCTCGCTCGACTCGATGTCGAGGTTGTCGGTGGGTTCGTCGAGAAGCAGCACGTTGTGGCCGGCGAGCTCCAGCGTGAGGATCTCGAGACGCGCCTTTTGGCCGCCCGACAGCGTCTGGTACTCCTGTCGGGCCTGGTTGCGCAGGCCGTAACGGGCGAGGGCCGCCATCGACTTCTCCTCCTCGACGAGTCTGTCGCGCACGATGTCGATGCACTGGCGTCCCTTGAACTCGGGGCGATCGTGCACCTGCGTGAACATGCCGACGCTGGTGCGCGGCCCGAACGTGATGCCGGGGGTTTCCGTCGATGCTGCCGTGAGAACCGCGGCCAGCAGGTGGGTCTTGCCGGTTCCGTTCGGTCCGATGAGACCGAGCCGCTCGCCGAAGTGGACCTCGTCGTTGAACGCCTGCACGAGCGAGTCGATGCCGACGTTGTCGAACTTCACCACGCGCCGTGCGCTGTCGGCACCGCGGAAACGCACGAAGATCTGCTGGTCGGGCACGGGCGGCGGCGGGGGACCGGCCTTCACGAACTTCTCCCAGCGTGTCTCGGCGGCATTCGCCTTGGTCGCGTTCTTGAAGTTCTGCGCCGCACGTGTCTTCATGATCTTCATGTGGTGGAACAGCCGGCGCTCCTCGTCGTTCCACTGCTTGAGTGCGTCACCGAGTTGTTCCTGGCGTGCGGCGCGGGCCTCGGGGTATGCACGGTAGGAACCGCCGTGCACCCAGCACCCCGAGCCCTCAATGGTGATGACCTTCGTGGCCACCTTCTCGAGCAGTGCGCGGTCGTGGCTGACCATGAGGATCGTCGACTTGCAGGCGTTCAGCTGTTCCTCCAGCCAGTGCCGCGTGGGGATGTCGAGATAGTTGTCCGGTTCGTCGAGCAACAGGACATCGGCACCGCTGTTCAGCAGCAGGTCGAGCACCAGTCGCTTGCGCTCGCCACCCGACAGTTCCGAGACGAGGCGCGTCGCGAAGTCGGTGATCGGAGTCTTCACGCTGCGTTGTGCGGCCGCTGCCCACTGGGTCTCCAGTTCGTAGCCGCCGATGTCGCCCCATGTGGCGAGTGCCTCGGCGAACTTCATGCCGTCGTCCTCGCCGCTCATCATCTGGCGCTCGGCCTCGATCAACGCTCGTCCCGCATCACGCAGTTCGCGCGGCGCGACCTCGATGAGCATCTCGCGCAGGGTGTCGTCGGGTCGCGACATGCCGACGTCCTGGGTCATGGTCAGGAACGTGCCGCCGATGGCGAACTCGCCGTCGTCTGGTTCGTAGACCTGGGAGAGGATCCGGAGGATGGTGGACTTGCCGACGCCGTTCGCACCCACCAG
>JBEDDY010000059.1:0-3346 GCA_041176025.1 Actinomycetota bacterium
AACACCGGTCCTGGCTCGACAAGGTGCTCGAGATCTTCTGGCGTGACGATGTCGCACGCTTCGACCTGGGAACGGACGATCGTTGGGTCCGCGGCGGGAACACGGAGTTCGTGTTCGACCACGACGCGCAGGGACAGCTGATGAAGTGGGCAACCGATCTGCAGCTGGCACAGGGATCCACCAGCCCGTACGACCTCGACGAGAACCATGACACCGGCGGGGTCAGACGGCCTTCCCCCGGTGTCATGAGCAGGCTCCTTGAGATGCTGCAGCGCCACGAGTAATTCGGCCGGCGGACATCCCCGGGTCGCCCGGTCGTAACCCGCCGATCACCTGCATGCGCCACGATGAATCCATGACCAAGCGGTTCGTCAGCCAAGTGTCCTTCTACTTCGTCGCCGTCGTGCTCGGCATGTACCTCTCGAACGGATTGTCCCTGACCTCACATGTCGTCTATGTGTCGGTCTCCGTGTTTGCCACCTTCATGTCGCAGCGCCGACAGGCCCCTGTCACGGCAACGGTCTCACGCCTGCCCGACACCCCGCCGAACCCGGACGATCTCCGCATCGTGACGATTGCCCATGTCGAGGACCTGCTGAGCCACGCGTCCTGATGACACAGGCCACCCGGCACGATCCGTGCCGGGTGTACGGAGCACTCACTTCAGGACCTTGATGCAGGCATACCTGCCGAACACGTCGACCGACACGAACACGTTGTACCTGCTGTCGCCGGAGCAACCAAAAGTGGGTGTGCCCAACTTGCCGATGTCGAGGCTGCCGGTGGTGCGGTCGAGTGGCCACTGACCGCTGATGTCGGTCGGTGTGAGGCGGCGTGTCAACTGCGACGGGTCAACCGCACCCGTGTACGTGCCGTCCGCGTTCAGTTTCGAGGTCTTGCCCGTGAGCGCATCAACCGCGGACGAGAGTTCGGACAGTTGGCTGCCGAGGGACGAGATCTCGCTCTTCATCGACTTGATGCCGCCGCGCAGATCGTCGACGTCGGACCTGAGCACGTCGACGGTGGACCCCAATTTGTCGGTGATGGCGTCCTGGTCGTCGGAACGGTCGGACAGGTCGGACGTGAACTCGTCCAGTTGGTCGAGCCGTGACTCGATGAGGTCCAGCCTCTCCTCGGGCGTGGTGGGCGTGTCGGTCCCGGGAGGCGCGACTTCATCCCCGGCATCGTCGGGCACGCTGTCGGTGGTGACGATGACGGCATCGGTCCGCACGCTCGGGGACGTGTCCGGCTGGGCGGAACTCACCGCCGCGACGAGCCCGACCACCAGAACAGCCGCGGCGACGGAAAAACCACCGGCACCGGCGACGTTGGAAAAGAACCTCTTCATGAAGAGAGTTCTACCAACCCCCTGCTGCTGGGTAACGGCTCAGGCGATTGCTGCGTAGGTGGCCATCAACGGCCCCGCCGAGCGCATGTCGCCGACGGTTCCCGCACCCATGCGGTTCATCACGTAGGCAAAGGTCATGTTGGCGTCGAGGTCGTTCACGACCAACGAACCTCCCCAGCCACCCCAGAAGCACGCGCGAGGGTTCGGGCTGATCGGCATGTGCTCGCTGTTCAGGCCGTACCCCATGCCGAAGCGCGCCGGTGTCCCGAGCACCAGGTCGGTGCCGTCGGCCTGCACCTCGAACAGTCTCTCCACGCCGGCCGCACTCAGGAACCGCTTGCCCTGCGTCTCGCCGCCGTGGGAGATGATCGACTGCAGGAGCGCGAGCGACCGCGCGTTGCCATGCCCGTTCGCCGCCGCACTCTCGCACCGGCGCCATCCTGTCTCCCAGGCCTGGGCTGCGTTGATCACGGGGTTGGCGAACGTGCGGACTGCGATCGACTGCGGGTCGGCCGCACCGAGGTCCATCGGCGCAGGCGGGATCACGTTCGAGATGCGCGCGTCGCACTCTGCCGGCGTCCCGATGTGGAAGTCCGCACCGAGCGGTTCGGCGAACGTCTTGCGGAAGTAGGCGCCGAGCGACATTCCCGTCACGCGCCTCACGACCTCGCCGATGAGGTAACCCTGCGAGATCGCGTGGTAGCCGCTGGCAGTTCCCGGCTCCCACCACGGCGCCTGTGCGGCCAGCGCGGACGCACAAAGTTCGTGGTCATAGAAATCCTCCGGCTTCAGCGGTCGGTCCCACCCGGGGAGACCGGCGGTGTGTGCCATCAGGTGAGCGATGGTCACGTTCTCCTTGCCGTTGGCCTTGAACTCGGGCCAGTGCCTGTGCACGGGGTCGTGCAGCGAGAGCGCACCCTTGTCGGCGAGCTCGAGCAGGGCGAGGAACATCATCGTCTTCGTGCTCGACCACACGTTGGTGATGGTGTCCCGCTCCCATGGCGCGGTGCGCTCCATGTCGGCATGGCCGGCCCAGATGTCCACCACCGTCTCGCCGTTGTGGACGACGGAGACGGACGCACCCACCTCGAAGTCGTCGTTGAAGTTCTGGGCGAGGGCCTCACCCACCGACTCGAAGCCGGGCTTCATGAATCCGTTCATCGTGACCATCTGTTCTCTCCCTGTGTTCAGTTCGCCGGACGAACGAGGTTGAGGAACTGGCCGCGCGCATGGAGTTTGTCCACGAATGCAGGTTCGTAGGCGGCCCACGGGTCCTTGCGGACTTCTTCGTCCAGCACGACCGCATCCTCGCCCACGAGGACGCGCCACTCGTCCGCCTTCACGGCGTTGAGGATGACATCGGCGGCCTCACCGGCCGTGGTGGGTGCGTTGTCGCGGAACCCCTCCTGCTGGGCGATCATCGCCACGCGGATGTCCTCGTCGCTCACGCTGCTGAGGTCCATCTTCAGGTTCGACGCCATGCGCTGACGCACGACGTCCAGTTCCTCGCTGTTCATCTCCTTCGGGTCGTTGCCGTGCAGCTTGCCGGAGTTGATGACGATGTTCGTGCCGATGTGGCCGGGCATCACGAGTGTCGCCTTCACGTGCGGGGCGTTGATGCGCAGGTCGGTGATCAGCGATTCGGTCAGGCCCTTCACCGCGAACTTCGCCGAGCTGTACGCGGTGTGCGACGTGTTCGGCCCGATGGTCGCCCAGAAGCCGTTCACGCTGCTCGTGTTGATGATCTGCGCGACGTCGGCGGCCACCAGCATGTCCATGAACGCGCGGCAGTTGTAGTACACACCGTAGAAGCACACACCGAACGTGCGCTCCCATGACTCGCGCGAGTCGACGAGAAGGCTCCCGCCGCCACCGATGCCGGCGTTGTTGAACAGCAGGTTGATGGCCGGGCGCCACTTCCTGACGGCGTCCCGGAACGCGAGCACCTGCCCCTCGTCCGACACGTCCGCGATGAACGTCAGGAGCTGCCCCTTGTTC
>JBEDDY010000060.1:0-4590 GCA_041176025.1 Actinomycetota bacterium
CTGGTTCTCGAACTCGTTCAAGTTGCACACGTACTTCGACACTGCCGGCACTGATGTCGACCCCGAGACCGCAGTGGCTCTTCCTCTGTCGTTTCTCGCCGCCGTCAACCAATTGACGAACACCTATGGCGCGGCGGAGATCTTCCTGAACCTGGCCGAGGACGTGCTGACGGGCACGTCGGGTGGTGAGTACGTGGTGGTCGACGAGACCGTGGACGTGGACTCCCCGCCGCCGTTCGATCCGAGGTTCATGGACGTCGTGTCCGGGCACCGCCGTTTCGAGCGCGTGACAGTGCGTTCGGACGTCCTCGGGCGCATCATCGACCAGTACCAATCAATGTTCCATTCCATCGATGACATCGACGGCCCGCCTGCGTTCATCAGGATGGTCGCCGAGCACGATTGCATCCGCTGGACGACTGACTGGTCGCGCTGGGAGCGTCCCCGTCTGTCCGGGTACTCGGTGGCGTCGACGTGGATCAACCACTTCGACATCAAGTTCTACCCGTTCTCGTTGTTCAACCTGGTTGCCGGCATCCCGCACGAGGAGGAGCTCGTCATCGGCACGGTCGACGCGGAGTTCTCCGAGGGCAAACAGTATTTCTCGGTGATCGGTCTTGACTGGGCGGCATGGTGCCCCGTGGAGGACGAGAATTGGGAACGATGGGGCAGGCGCATCCATCGTGTGTTCACGGACTTCGGGTTCGAGTACGAGGGTGCAGACGAGTTCGTTGGTCGGTTCTCCGAGGGGGAGACCCGCACCTTCCGGAACGACGACGTCGAGATCTTGGTGTCGATCATCGATGGTGCCGCAGGCATTGACTGCGTTCGCCTGTCCTACGAGGTGCATCACAGCTCAAACATCACGCTCGGAGTTCTCCAGGAGGTCATGCAGATCAACAGTGAGTTGGTCAACGCCCGCCTCACCATTGACGACATGGTCATGGCCCTCGTTGTCGACGCAGACAACGTGGAGAAGCCCGAGGACATCGGGAACGCACTCAAGTCGATGCTGGTCGCGATCGGCCGTGTGACGGAGGTGGACGAGTTGCTGCCGTTGTTCGGTGGTCACCGCCCGAAGGATGACCTCGACCGCGAGATCGACGAGATTCTCGATTCTCTCGAGAGTGACGGAGACGCCGATGCTCCCGATCAGGACGACGTGCCGAACGACTAGGCCGGCAACACCGGGGCTCAGCCGGCTGACGAGTACCGGGCAGCGAGCCTGCGCCACCCGAGCATGGTCGCGCCGAGGAACGCGGTGGCGACGATCACGAACGCGGGCGCGGTGCCTCGGTCGAACACCAGGTTGCGGAGAACCATGCCCATGAGGATCGTGTAGCCCCACACCACGTACTCGTGCGGCAGGGCCTTCGCCTGGCGCTGCATCAACGGGGCCACGTGGGCCAGTGTCATGGCAATCCAGAACGGCGCGGCCACGTAGAGCACCCCGGACACCCCGGTGTCGGTCTCGTGGTTGCGCGTGCCGATGATGACGAACACCAGGACGCACAGCGCGTCGTAGACGAAGTCGCGGAGTCGGCGGGGCACTGTGCGGCTAGATCTCGTCGTAGTACTCGCGGCCGAGGTGCGTGATGGTGTCCTCGCCCATCATCCAGCGCAGCGTGTTCTTCAGCTTGGTCAGCTGGATGAAGAGATCGTGCTCCGGGTACAGACCGGGTGCCACCTGTGGGCTCTTGTAATAGAAGCTCAGCCATTCCTGGATGCCGCCGAGGCCCGCGCGCTGCGCGAGATCGGAGTAGAGCACCAGGTCGAGCGCGAGCGGCGCCGCGAGGATCGAGTCACGGCAGAGGAAGTTCACCTTGATCTGCATGTCGTAGCCCATCCACCCGAAGATGTCGATGTTGTCCCAGCCCTCCTTGTTGTCACCACGGGGCGGGTAGTAGTTGATCTGCACCTTGTGGAAGATGTCGCCGTAGAGATCGGGGTTCTTCGCTGGCTCCAGGATGTCCTCCAGCACGCCAAGCTTCGACTCTTCCTTCGTCTTGAAGTTCTCGGGTGCGTCGAGCACCTCGCCGTCGCGGTTGCCGAGGATGTTGGTGGAGTACCAACCGGACACGCCCAGCTGGCGTGCCTTCACCATCGGCGCGAGGACGGTCTTCATGAGCGTCTGGCCGGTCTTGAAGTCCTTGCCCGAGATCGGAACGTTCAGCTTGGTGGACAGTTCGCGCAGGACCGGCGTGTCGACTGCCAGGTTCGGGGACCCGTTCGCGAACGGCACGCCCTCGAGGATCGCCGCATAGGCGTACAGCATCGCGGGCGAGATGGTCTCGTCGTTCGCGTCGATCGCGGCCTCGAGGGACTCGACGGTCTGGTGTGCCGGGCCGGGCTCGATGTAGATCTCGGTGCTCGCGCACCAGATCATGACGATGCGGTCGACCTTCTTCTCGTCACGGAAGGCATTGATGTCGGCGCGGATCGCGTTCAGCATGTCGCGTTTGCCGCCGGGCTTCACGTGCTCGCCGGTCAGGTTGCGGGCGTACTTGCGCTCGAATGCGGCCTTCATCGGGCGGATGTCGCGCAGTGTGTCGGCAATCGACTCGATGTGCTTGCCCTGCTCCAGCACGCCGGCGCGGGAAGCGGCAACGTAGGCATCATCGGGGAACACGTCCCAGGCGCCCCAGACGATGTCGTCCAGCTTGGCGAGCGGCACGAAATCCTTGATCAGGCGGGTGTCGTCATCGGTGCGCTTGCCGATCCTGATGGTGCCCATCTGGGTCATCGAGCCGAAGGGCTTGCCGATTCCGCGCCTCGTCAGTTCGACGCCGGCAATGAGGGTGGTCGCCACGGCACCGAGACCGACGGTGAGGACGCCGAGCTTTCCTTCGGCGGGGGCGATGGTACGGGGTTCAGACATGGCGACCACGCTATGCGATTCGGGACCCCTGCCCCCGCCTAGCAGGTGGTTTCACGCCACTGTCAGGCAGTTGCGGCGATGAAGCTGTTCATGATCGTCGCGATTTCGGCGCCTTTGTCCTCCTGCAGGAAGTGGCCGCCGCCCTCGATAGTCACGTGTGGCTGGCCCTGTGCGCCGGGGACCTTGCCCTGGAAGATGCGGTGTCCGCCCGCGGTGATCGGATCGCCGTCGCTGAACGTGGTCAACAACGGCTTCGTCCATGCCTCGAGCACCTTCCATGCCGCCCGGTTTGCCTCGGCCGTCGGGTCGTCCGGGCCGGTGGGCACGAGCGACGGGAAGATGCGCGACCCGGCCTTGTGAATCTCCTCGGGGAACGGTGCGTCGTAGGCGGCAACGACTGCGGGGTCGAGGGGCTTCGTGGCGCACGCTGCCTCGACCATCCTGCCGATGTGCCATTCCTTCGATGTCTGGCTGAACTTCTGCCAGTTCATGAACGCCTCGGTCGGCGGACGGTCACCGGTGGGGAGACCCGTGTTGCCGACGACGATGCGGGAGAACCGGTCCGGGTTCGCAGTCACCATGCGCAGGCCGACGAGACCGCCCCAGTCCTGGCCGAAGAAGGTCATCGGTCCGAAGTCATGCTGGGCGAGCCAGTCGTTCATCCACACGACGAAGCGTTCGTAGCTGTAGTCGGACATCTTGGTGGGCTTGTCGCTGCGGCCGAATCCCGGCAGGTCGGGCACGACCACGCGGTGACCGGCCGCCACGAACACCGGCACCATGTGGCGGTACAGGTAACCCCAGCTCGGTTCCCCGTGCACCAAGAGGATGGTCTCGGCGGCATCCTTCGGGCCCTCGTCGATGTGATGGATGCGAATCCTCGCGCCGCTGCCGTCGGCAGCGTCGACTTCCGTGTACTTGGGTGCGAACGGCCAGCCGGGCAGGTTCGCGAATCGGTCATCAGGGGTACGGACAATCTCCATGTGGGAACCATAGGCACGGCCGTCCTGCCCGCCGAGAGTGGGGTGCGTTCGGGAAATGGGGGTTGCGGCCGGGGAGAGGCCCGTGGCAGACTTTTCCCTGATGGACACCGCACTCCGCGCCCGAATCGTCGAGGTAGTAGTCATCTAGACGCGTGCCTTTTCACATATGCACGCGTCAGACCACCCGAATTGGGGTGGTTTTTTCGTTTTTCGGGGCATTTTTGGCCCGAAATGCCCATTCAATAGACACCCGCCACAGAAAACAGGAGACCAGATGTCAGCGAAAGAGACACTGACCGGAGCAGAAGCCCTGATCCGCTCTCTCGAGATGGAGAACGTCGACGTCATGTTCGGCCTCCCCGGGGGTTGCATCCTGCCTGCCTACGACCCGCTCCTGAAGTCGACCATCCGCCACATCCTCGTGCGTCACGAGCAGGGCGCCGGCCACATGGCCCAGGGGTACGCCCATGTCACCGGCCGCCCCGGAGTTGCCATGGTCACGAGCGGACCCGCCGCCACGAACATGGTCACCCCGTTGTGTGACGCGTTCATGGACTCCATCCCCATGGTGTGCATCACCGGTCAGGTGTCCACCACCGCGATCGGCACCGACGCCTTCCAGGAATGCGACACCGTCGGCATCACGCGCAGCGTCACGAAGCACAACGAGCTCGTCATGCGTGCCCAGGACATCCCGCTGGCCGTCCGCCAGGCGTTCCACATCGCCAC
>JBEDDY010000061.1:0-6957 GCA_041176025.1 Actinomycetota bacterium
GCCATGTACGGCGTGGAGACGAACCTCATGATCAACACCGGCCACACCCCGCTGCCGTCACTCGTCTCGTGCAGGAACACGAGGATGAGGCCGAACATCGAACCACCGGCCGCGGCCATCAGGACGATGTTGCGCGGTGCGCGGTGGTGACCGGGCCCGAGGACGTCACTGACGAGCGCGATCGACACGAGTGCGAGCGGTATGCCGACCAGCGCGAGGACGCCCGGTCGCTCACCCATCAACAACCCGGCGATGACGGGGATGGATGCGTTGAGCACGGCGGCGACCGGTGCCGCCACCGTCATGTGACCGCCGCTCATCGCCTTGTAGAAGGCAAGAAGACCGGTGGAACCGACCAGCCCCGCGGCGGCGCTCCACCACCAGTCGTGCGCGGACGGCACGGGGATGCCGGACGTCAGTGCGGCGACGAGAAGAATGACGAGCCCGCCGAGCTGGCCGACGAAGGTGACGACGATGGCAGGCACCCTGCGGGTGGCGCGACCGCCCATGTAATCGGCGGTTCCGTACACGCACGCGGTGAGCAGTGCGAGGAGTATTGCCATTGGTGGGCACGACGGGACTCGAACCCGGGACCTCTACCGTGTCATGGTAGCGCTCTAACCAACTGAGCTACGCGCCCTTGCTAGGGACTTGTCAGGTTATCAAGGGTTCAGCCGAGTGCTGATTTCGTTCGCCAACAACCGTCCGTCCCGTGTCAGAACGGCGGTCCCGTCGGTGACTTCCACCAGTCCGGTCAGGTCCCCCGTGTGGGTGCCCAGCGCGGTCGCAGGCACGCCTCGGCGGGTGCGCAGGGACAACTCCAACCGCTCGAACTCGCGAACGGCGGGCTCCAGGTGCTCGTCAGCGGCCATCACCGGCTGCCCCGCCGCCACCAGGTCGATGTAGCGGTCGGGGGTGCGGACGTTCCACCAACGGTGGCCGTCCTCGTGCGAATGCGCCGCGCAGCCGAACCCCCGGTAGTTGCCCTGGTCCCAGTAGACCATGTTGTGGCGGCACTCCTCGCCGGGCAACGACCAGTTCGAGATCTCGTAGTTGACGAGGCCGGCTGCCGTGAGCAGGTCGTCAGCGGCGATGTACTTGTCGGCCTGCTCGTCGTCATCGGGATGGCGGGCCGGATCATCTGCCAACGGCGTGCCGGCCTCCACCGTGAGACCGTAGGCGGAGACGTGCGTGGGACGCAGTTCGAGCGCGGCGGACACTGTCGCGCGCCAGTCCTCGAGGGACTCGCCGACGGAGCCGTAGATGAGGTCCAGGTTGATGCGTTCGATGCCGGCGGCGCGCGCGCACCGCACCGCCACGGCAACGTTCGACTGGTCGTGGTGACGCCCGAGCGCCGACAGCACGTGGGTGACCATTGATTGCACCCCGATGCTCACCCTGTTGACACCGGCGGCGGCAAATGTGTCCATCAGCCCGGGCGTGACGTCATCGGGGTTGCACTCGACGGTGATCTCCGCATCGCCGGACACCGGGATTGCCGCGATGATCCGAGCGATGTCCGCCGGGTCGATGAGCGTCGGGGTGCCACCGCCGAAGAAGATCGTGTCGGCCACCGGCATGCCGTCGGCCACCGCGCGACCGATGTCGGCAATGACGGCGTCGACGTACGCATCCACCAGGTGTCCGCGGTCCGTCCACGTGGCGAACGCGCAGTAGTCGCACCTGCTGCGGCAGAACGGGATGTGGACGTAAACGCCGAACTCGGCCATGACCAGAGGCTACGAAGCCGGCGGCACGAAGAGCAGACCGAGGTCGGCGAGGCTCTCGCCCACCTGGTCCACGGGGACATCGAGCATGACGGCGATCGCACGGGTGTCGTGGGCGCGCACCGTGATGACCTTGCCGTTGAAATCCTGGCGCTGCACCTGGATCATCCGCAGGAACCGCTCGAGCATCTCGAACTGCTGGCCGGACATGGTGGACAACTTCGCGACGTCGATGCGCAGCTTCTTCGGTGCCGCCGATGCATCTCCCGCGTCGTTCACGCGTTGCTGGTCGCGCGGCAGCAGCTGGTCGATGCTGACGCCGTAGAACTTCGCCAGTCGCTCCAGACGCGGGACGGAGATGGCCCGCTCCCCGCGCTCGTAGGCACCCAGCACGGACGCCTTGAACTCGGAATCGCTCCGGGCCTCGACGTCGGAGAGGGACCATTGCTTCTGCTGCCGGATTCGGCGCAGCCGTTCGCCCACGAGGCGTGTGAACGGTGAGTCCTTCAGGAGTTCGTCGTCGGAGTACTGGGGCATGCCACCACACAGTGTGGTGCATTCAACGCCGCGAGTGTGCGACCATCAGGGTGCCCGCCACGACGGCCGCCGTGTCGGCACGAAGGATCGTGGGCCCGAGGTCCACGGTGGCCCGGGCCGATGCGACCTCGTCGGTCGTGAACCCACCCTCAGGGCCAACCACCACGGTCGTGATGCCGGCGAGACCGGTGGCTCCGCCCGGTTCGGCAACAGCGACGCCGCCACCCGCCAGAACGGCGGACAGCGGCAGGGGTCCCTCGACCACGGGCAGGAACACCCGCCTGCTCTGGGCGGCCGCAGCACGTGCGATCCGTCGGTACCGGTCGATGTTGGCACCGGACTTCTTGTCGTCCCACTTGACGACGCTCCGCTCGACCGGCGCGAGCACGACGATCCTGTCGATGCCCACCTCGACAAGTTTCTCGACGGCCCAGTCAGTGCGGTCGCCCTTGACGGGACAAAGCGCGACGGACAGGGTTTCCCCGGCCTTTTCTTCGTGGGAGACGTCATCCACCGAGACGAGCCCCTCCCCGCGCCATTCACAGATCCGCCACGCGCCACGACCGTCACTGACGGAGACCCGCTGGCCGGCCCGCAGCCGGAGAACACGGGCGAGATGGTGGGCATCGTCATCATCGAGGGACGGGTTCTGGATGTCCGTCACGAACACGTGGGCGGCGGAACGACGGAGCTCGTCGTTCACGAGAACGCCGACTTGATCTTCTTGAAGAATCCCTTGTCGGCCGGTGCAACCTCGTCACCGTTCCGTTCGGCGAACCGCCGCATCAGTTCCTCACTCTCGTCGTCGAGATGTGTCGGCACCACGACCTGCACGCGCGCCCGGAGGTGCCCGCGTCCACGCCCCTGGAGATGCGGCAGCCCGCGCCCCCTCGCCACGAACTCGCGGCCGTGCTGGGTTCCGGCGGGGATGACGAGGTCGAGTTCGCCGTCGAGGGCGGGCAGAACGATGTGCGTGCCGAGAGTCGCCTGCGCTATCGAGAGGTTGAGGTACGCCACCAGGTCGTCACCCTCGCGCACGAAGGAATCATGCTCACGCACACGGATGTGCACGTAGAGATCGCCGGGCGGGCCACCACGCGGGCCGGCCTCGCCGCGGGCAGTGAGACGGAGAGTCTGGCCCTCGCGGATGCCGGCGGGCACGTCGACGTTGTGCGTGCGTCGTTCCCGCACCCGGCCGTCACCACGGCACGTCCCGCACGGGGTCATGATGACCTGGCCCATGCCCGAGCACCGGGTGCACGGACCGCTCGTCACCATCTGGCCGAGCATGCTCTGGCGAACGCGCCGCACCTGGCCGGTGCCCTGGCAATCGGAACACGTCACGGGTTGGGTGCCACTGCCGGCGCCCGTGCCCGCGCAGTCACCGCACACAGAGGCGGAGTCGACCTCGATCTCGACCGCTGCGCCGTTCAGCACGTCCTCGAGCGTGATCACGGCGGCAACCTCGACATCAGCGCCGCGGGGCGGACCTGACTGTTGACGACCACCGAACGGCGAACCACCGCCGAAGAACGCCTCGAAGATGTCCCCGAGACCGGCACCACCGCCGAACGGGTCGCCCGTTCCTCCGCCGCCGCCCAGCCCGGCCTCACCGAAGCGGTCGTAGCGCGCGCGGGCATCCGGGTCCGACAGCACCTCGTAGGCGCGCGAGACCTCCTTGAACCTGTCCTCCGCCGTGGGGTCGTCGGGGTTCGCGTCGGGGTGCAGCTCGCGTGCGCGACGACGGTACGCCTTCTTGATCGTGTCCTGGTCTGCCGACGGATCGACGCCGAGCAGTTCGTAGAAACTGGTGCTCACGCCCCGCCCTCCGCGATGCGGCGGCCGAGCTGCTCACCGACGACCTCGACAGTGGCGAGGGCCTGCGGGTAGTTCATGCGTGTCGGGCCGAGAACACCGACCGAACCGACCACCTCACCCTCCGCCACGACGGGTGCGACGACGACGGAACACGCAGCGAGTGGTTCGACGCCGTGCTCGGCACCGATGGCCACCGACAGGCCCCTGTCGAGCAGGTCCTGCACGAGTGACACCACCACGAACTGCTGCTCGATGGTCTCGAGCACGTTGCGCACGATGTCGACCGCATCGAACGCGCTCGCGAGTGCCGCGGCACCACCGACAAAGACCGGCTTGTCCTTGCGGTGGCGGCCGAGGGCATTGAGGGTGGCGAAGCACACCGCGTCGACATGAACATCGTTCGTGCTCTCGACCGTGTCGACGTCGCCGAGGGAACGTCCGACGAGCAGACGTCGGAGGTGCGCCGTCGCGAGGCCGATGTGGTCATCGGAGATGGCATCTGGGATCTGGATGGTCTCGTTCTCGACCGCATGGTTCGAGAGGAAGACGACGACGGTGGCCGCACGGTCCGACACGCGGCTGATGTAGACGTCGCGCACGGTGTTCGTCTCCACCTGCGGGCCCACCACGAGCGCCGTGTGCTGGGTGATGTTCGTCAACAGGTTGGTGGTCTGGCGGAGGAGGTCATCGAGACGACCGTGGGCCGCGCTGAAGAAGTCGCCGACGCGCGTTGCGTCACCGGGACTGAGAACGCCGTCGGGCGCGATCGAGTCAACGAACAGGCGGTAGCCCTTGTCCGTGGGGATGCGTCCGGCCGAGGTGTGGGGCTGTGCCAGGTATCCCTCCTGCTCCAGCACCGCCATCTCGTTGCGCACGGTGGCGGACGAGACGTTGACGTTCGGTTCCTTCGAGATGGTGGTGGACCCCACGGGCTGGCCGGTGGTCACGTACTCCTGCACGACAGCGCGCAGGATGGCGGTCTTGCGTTCGTCCAACATGGTGGGCGAATTCTACTGACCGCTCACCTTCTTGTACCTGAGCAGGGCCTCGTTGCGCTCGGCAGAATGGTCCACCATCGGGGCCGGGTAGTCGGGCGGGGCAAGCAGACCGAGACCCGACGGATCGTGGATGTGCTTGGTCTCCACATCGGCCAGCTCGGGCACGAACCTGCGCACGTAGTCGCCGGATGGGTCGAACTTCTCGCCCTGCGACGTGGGGTTGAAGACCCTGAAGTACGGGGCGGCATCCGTGCCGGTCCCTGCCGTCCACTGCCAACCGTGGTTGTTCGAGGCGATGTCCCCGTCGACGAGGTGCTCCATGAAGAAACGTGCGCCCCACTGCCACGGGAGGTGCAGGTCCTTCACCAGGAAACTCGCCACGATCATGCGCACGCGGTTGTGCATCCATCCGGTCGTCAGCATCTGACGGATGCCGGCATCGACGATCGGGTAACCGGTCTCGCCACGGCAGAACACTGCGAACCTTTCGCGTGCGGCCTCATCGGTGTCGACGGCGATCGCATCCATCTTCGTCTGGAGGTTCTGCCATGCCGTGCGCGGCTGGTGGAACAGCACGTCTGCATAAAACTCGCGCCACGCGATCTCCGACCGGAAGTGTTCCGCGCCCGGGGACGCATCGAGCCTCGTCAGCAACTGCCGCGGGTGGACGACGCCGAACTTCAGGTACGGAGACATCATCGAGGTTCCGTCGATGGCCGGGTTGTTGCGTTCGTCCTTGTAACGGTCCATGGCGCGTGCAGACCACTCGTCAAACCGTTCCCACGCAGCGGTCTCGCCGGCGCGTTGCGGAGCAACCGCCTGCCAACCCTCCTTGCGGCGCGACCCCACGCACAGGTCGCGGTGGTCGGCGAACTCGACTGCTCCGTCGGGGAACGACGTCCAGTCATGGGTGAGCCACCGCTTGTAGAACGGCGTGAACACCTTCAACGGCGTGCCGTCGTCCTTGCGCACGGTGCCGGGCCTGATCACGTATGGGGTGTCGGCGCGAACCAACCGCACACCTGCCGCGGCAAGTGCCTTCTCCACCTCTGCGTCGCGTGTTCGTCCCCACGGGGCGAAATCCTCGGTGATGTGGACGGTGTCGGCTCCGACGAGGCGGCAGAACTCGGGGACCGCCTGCACCGCGGGACCGTTGCGGTAGATGAGTGCACGACCGACAGAGTCGTCGAGAGAATCGAGCGCCTCGAAAAGGAATGCACGACGGACATCACCCGCACCGGCAAGCAGGTTGTCCTCCCACACGAAGAGCGGGACGACGGGACCGTGCGCGGCCGCAGAGCGGAGTGCCCCATTGTCGGCGAGCCGGATGTCGCGTCGGACCCACCACACCGCGGTCATTCGAGGTTCCTCAGCATCGGAAGGCACAGGAGCGTCAGCACCCCGCCGTAGACGAGCGACATGCGCACACCCACATGGTCGCCGATCCAGCCCGTGACCGGCCCGCCGATCGGGGTGGACCCGAGGAAGGCCACGGACTGCAGGGCCATCATGCGGCTGCGCATCTCCGGTGCCGTGCGCTGCTGCATGAGACCGGTCATGGACGTCATGAAACCGGTGCCGCCGACGCCCAGCGGGATGGCGAACACGCACGCGAGCGGGAAATTCGGGGCGTACGGCAGGAGGATGCACGCGGCACTGAGCGTGACCGCACCGATGACGAAACGGTTGACGGTCATCACGCGGTACCGGGCGTTCCACAGGGCGCCGGCAACGCTGCCGATGCTGGTCATGGTGAGCAGGATCGCGTACCCGTTCTTCTCGTTCCACAGCCGGTCACTCATCTTCGGCAGGACGATGCTGTAGTTGAACGCGAACGTGCTGGCCACGGTGAACACGACGAAGATGTTGCGCATGTA
>JBEDDY010000062.1:0-7360 GCA_041176025.1 Actinomycetota bacterium
AGGACGCGGCGGGCATTTGCACTGACCTGCAGACCGGCGCCGAGCGGCGACACTCCCGGTGCGCGCTCGAGCACCCGGACGTCGTGGCCGGTTCTCGCCAGAGCGAGCGCCGCCGTCATGCCACCGATGCCCGCACCAACCACCACAACTCTCATCGGGAACACCTCATCTCAACCACCCAACACCTGTGTGCACACTGTGGCAAGGCCGTCCCTTCCCGCGGCTGACCCGTTGCTCCACTTCCATGCGATGTGCTGGTCCGGGCGAACGAGCAAGGCACCGTCAGAACTAATCCCACAGGTCTCGTGCCACGCATCGTCCGTGGATGCAGCCACACCGATCCGCACGTGCGCGCACCACGGTGCCGCAGCAGCAATCGCCGCATGCCATTCGTCGTGCGCACCGAATGTCATCAGCGTGAGCGAATCAGTCGCGACCAGATCGAGCGTGGACCGACCGTCATCCAGCCACGCATGCGGCAATCGGGACCCGATCCGGCCGTCCGGTCGGAAAGGCGTCGGGTCGACGTCCTCGGGCTTCACGGCCGTACCGGGGTTCAACGGCGTCTCGTACGCGTAACCCAGCTGCAGGCCGAGCATGTCGAAGTGGGTCGCCTGCTCCTGCACACCGGCCGCAATCGCATCGCGTTGTGAACCGTCGGCGAGCGTGGCCGCCAGGTCATCACTGGTCGACCCGGGATGAAGCCCGAGTGCTCCCGCAAGGATGACCATCTTGAACGCATTCGTCAGGCTCTGGTGGCAGTTGACCTCGGCGATCGGTCGACGCTCGAACTCGTACGTGTCGAGAAGTCCCGGTGTCGCGTTCCCGTTCTCCACCGCGAGCAGCTTCCACACGAGGTTGTGTGCGTCAGCGACGCCGGTGTTCAGGCCCATTCCGCCGGTCGGCGGGAACCGATGTGCCGCGTCACCGACGAGGAAAACCCGTCGGTCCCTGAAACGTTCCGCCACCTGCGCGGTCATGTGCCAGGTGCCCGCACCCACGATCTCGATGTCGGCGGCCTCGTCACCGACTGCGTTGCGGACGATCCGTGCGCAGCGGTCGTGGTCGTAGTCATCCACCGTCTCGGTTCCCGGGTCGAAACCGACCATGAAGACCGACTCTTCGTCGATGTCGTGCGCGATGAAGGTCCCGCTGGCTTCCGGGTCCATCACGAAGTGCAGCGCACCCGGACGGTCACCCACATACCTGCGGAGGTTCCCGCGGAAGTGGATGGCAACGAAACTCTGCAATCCGGCGGGCCCGATCATGTCGATGCCGGTCGACTTGCGCACGGGACTTCCCGCACCGTCGGCACCGATCAGAAACGAACTGCGGACCGTTGCTTCTTCGCCGTTGCGCACGTCACGAATGACGGACACGACCCCCGTCTCGGACTGGACCGCCGACACCCATTCGGTGTCGTACCGGAGGTCAACCAACGGAGATGACCCCACCTCGGCTGACATGAGTGGTTCGAGACGGTGCTGCGAGATGTTGCGCAACGGGTGCGGGGTCACCGCGAGGATCTCGTCTCCCTGGCGCTCGAACGGCAGTCGCCCGATGAGCTGTCCGTTCAACCGCGTCACGAAGTTGACGTGGCCTGCATCAACGGGGTTCTGCGCGATGGCAGAAATCTGCCCCATGTCGAAACCAGCCTGACGGAGGATCTCGAGCGTCCGAGAGTTCACCACGTGGGCCGCAGGGTTTCGCTGCGGACCGTCACGTCTCTCCACCACCATGCACTTCTTTCCGGCGTTCGACAACAGCCGTGCCGCCGTCAGACCGACCGGGCCGGCACCGACGATGAGATACGGGACTTCCACAGACTCGGACACGGTCACATCAACCCGGCGAACGAACCGCCGTCGAGCTGCAGGTTCTGGCCGCTGATGTAGCCGGCCTGCGCGCTGCACAGGAACGCACAGGCGTCACCGAACTCCTCCGGGCGGCCGAGTCGGCCGGCGGCAATCGACTTCGCCATGTGGGCATACGCCTCCTCGACGGAGATGTTCGCCGTCTTCGCGTGCACGTTGGCCATCTGCTGCTGGCGCTCCGTGTCGAAACGCTCGGGGAGCAGGTTGTTGATGGTGACGTTCGCGTGCGCGACATCCTTCGACAATGACTTGGCAACGGAGGTGAGCCCGGTGCGTGCGCCTGTCGACAGGCCCATCGGTGACATCGGCGTCTTCACCATCGCCGAGGTGATGTTCACGATGCGACCGAAGCGGCGTTCCTGCATTCCCCCGATGACTGCCCGGATCATGGCGAGCGGCGCGAGCATGTTCGCATCGAGTGCAGCAATCCACGCGTCCCGGTCCCAGTCGGCAAACCGCCCCGGCGTCGGGCCACCGTTGTTGTTCACGAGGATGTCCGGCTCCGGGCATGCGGCCAGCAACGCCTCTTGCGTGGCGGGCAGTGTGATGTCACCGACGACTGCCGTGACGTTCACGTTGTGCTCCCTCAGGATCCGGTCACGCGCCGCAGCGAGCGTCGTATCGTCACGTCCGTTGAGGACCACGTTCACACCTTCACGCGCGAGTGCGTTGGCACTTGCGAACCCCAGCCCCTTGCTGGAAGCACAGACGATTGCGTTGCGGCCGGCGATGCCGAGATCCATGGTCAGCGCCCTTCCTTTGCCAGACGCTCGGACATCGCAGCGCGCCATTGCGGGAACGGCTGGAACTCTGGCTGCGTCGACAACTTCGTGCGCGTCAGTTCCTCGATCTCCGCGTCCGACATCGACAGGTCGAGACCGTCGCCATAGGGCTGCGCGACGTGGAACGGCGTGTCGAGGTAGCACTCGAGTCCGTTGCCCTCCGGGTCGGTGAAGTACACCGACCACGCGTTGCCGTGGTTGATGGGTATCGCGCTCGTGTTGCCGGCGTCCGTGAGTCGCTGCGACAGCTCGCGAAGCTGGTCGAGCGAGTCGAGGTGGAAGGCGAGATGGTCGGCCAGCACGAACGACCGTGCTGCGGGGTCCGGCGTCTGCACGAGCACGATCTGGTGGTGCTCGTCGGGTGTCTGCGAGATGAAGGCCATCTCGCCCATGCCCGGAACGGGCTCGCCGCGGTTGGTCACGTGGAACCCCAGCACCTCTGTGTAGAAGGTGACCATCACATCGAGGTCTCGTGCGGGAATCGTGGCGTGGCCAAGTCGGAGTCGAAAAGATGGAGCGCTCATAATTGACATTGTTGTCATTTTTGACAACAATGTCAACCTGATGGTTTCCACGATTCATGCCGATGCCGCACCCCTGACACGCGGCCACAAGAAGAGGTCGCGCACCCGCCAGACACTTCTCGATGCGGCACTCCGTGTGCTGGCCGAGAGCGGCGAGGGATTCAGCCTGACCGAGGTGGCGGCACGGGCCGGGGTCTCCCACGGCACCTTCTACAACTACTTCCGTGACCGCGACGAGTTGATGGATGCGTTGGTGCCGTACTCCGTGGAGGAGTTTGCGGTGCGCACCGGCCAGGAAGTGGATTCATCGGACCTGGCCGTCCGGTTTGCCGTCATCTCCGCTCGTGCTCTGCGCACGGCCATTGACAGTCCGCACATCATGAGGGTGGCGCTACGGATCGAGGCCGTGCAACGAGCACTCTTGATCGACGGTCCCCTCTCCCATCTCCATGCCGACCTGGAGGAAGGCCACCGGACGGGCCGGTTCACCGGGACCCCCGACGGCGGCATGCTGGATGTGATCGTCGGTGCACTTGTCCTCGCGGGCAGGCGCGGTGTCGACGGCGAGTCGAACGACGAGTACGTGACGTCCGTGATCGCCCGGCTGCTCATGTCACTCGGTGTCGACGGCACCGAGGCCCGCGACATCGCAACAGTGGCCGCCCGTTCGTAGCCGGCTCCGGCATCGGCAAGACTGTCGCCATGTCGATGACCCAAGAGACTCCGTGGCACCTGCGTGGCAACTGGGAGCCGATGAAGAACGAGATCACCTCTTCCGATCTCCGTGTGGAGGGGCGCGTCCCGCCCGAACTGAACGGCCTCTACGTGCGCACCGGTCCGAACCCCGTCAGCGGCACGTCGCCGCACTGGTTCTTCGGTGACGGAATGGTGCACGGCGTCCGCCTGCAGGACGGCGAGGCGTCGTGGTACCGCAACCGGTTCGTCAACACCGAGTCCGTCCGCCGTCACCGCGGTGAGCGCGTCAAGTTGCCCGAGCTGGCGAAGGGAACCGGCAACACGCACGTGGTCGCGCACAACGGTTCGCTCATGGCGCTCGAGGAGGGTCACTGGCCCTGGCTCCTCGACGGCGAACTGAACACCACGGGGTTCGAGAACTACGGCGGTGCCCTCACCTGCTCGATGACGGCGCACCCGAAGATCTGCCCCGACACCGGCGAGCTTCTCGCGTTCAGCTACTTCTCGTTCCAGCCCCCCTATCTCCACTACGTGCGTGTGTCCGCGGACGGCCGCGTACAGCAGGTGGAGCCGATTGACATCCCGAACATGGTGATGATGCACGACTTCAACGTCACGCGGAACCACGTGGTGTTCATGGACCTGCCGGTGTGCCTCGACCTCGGCCAGCTCTCGACGGGGTTCCCCTTCAAGTTCAACCGCGACGCAGGTGCACGCCTCGGTGTGATGCCGCGCAACGGCACCAACGCCGACGTGAAGTGGCTGGAGATCGACCCCTGCTACGTGTTCCACCCGGTGAACGCCCACGAGGAGGACGGCAACATCGTCCTGCACGTGTCGCGCATGGAGTCCGCCTTCGGCGAGAGCAGCGACGACTACGCCGAGGTCGGTCGTCTGACGCGCTGGGTGATCGACCCGGCGAAGGGAACCGTTGACGAGCAGTTGATTGACGCGCGCCCTGGTGACTTCGGCCGGGTCGACGATCGCCTGGTCGGCATGAAGGCGCGGTACGCGTATCTGATGGCTCTCGACGGCGAGGGTAACTCGGAAGAACCCGTCTACGGCTCGCGTCTGTTGAAGTACGACCTGCCGGCGGGAACGTGCGAGGAGCACAACCTCGGTGACGGCGTGCGCGGCGGCGAGCCCGTGTTCGCACCCCGGTCACCCGATGCCGCGGAGGACGACGGTTGGGTGCTGACGATCATCCACGACGAGCGCACGGGGACGTCGGCACTGAACATCGCCGACGCGCGGGACTTCAGCGGACCTCCGGTGGCGCGCGTTCACCTGCCGCAGCGTGTCCCGTACGGCGCGCACGGCAACTGGGTGCCCGACGGCACCCTTCGCTGACTCACACCGCTCCTCCGTCAGTTCTCCCGGTAGCCGGTGCTGCCCGCGGACGTCGTCCGACTCACACATTCAGGTGACACTGCAGAAGCCGGAGGAATACGATGAAGGTGACGGACGCCCAGAGACTGTTGATGAACGACGGATTGAGGAGCCACATGGGAGACAACCTGAGTGACCTGGTCATGGCTCACCTGCCGCCCGGTGGCTACGAACAGATGGCGCAGAAGTCAGACATCATGATGTTGAAATCAGACATCGTGATGTTGAGATCAGAAATGTCTTCCCTGGAGAAGAACATGATGACCATCGAGCGCCGTCTCAACCTCGTGATCACCGTGGGCATCGCGATCGGACTCGCATTGATCGGACTCCAGACCCAGATCATGTTGTCGGTGGCGCGCCTGTAGGCGCACCACTTGTTCGTTCAGTCGAAGCCGACGAACTCCGCCGCCGACTCCACGGGCGCGCGGCGTGACTGCACGTGGTTCGCCTCGAACTCCTCGTCGGGCCAACCCATCGCGACGCACGTCATGATGACCTGGTCCTCGGGGATGTTCGCGTTCTCGCGCACGACCGATGACTGCATGATCCCCTGGCCGTTGATGACGGTGCCAAGACCCTTCGACCACGCGGCAAGCACGATGCCGTACGTGACGGCACCGCAGTCAAAGTGGGCGATGGTGTCGTGCTCGAGTTCCTTGTCGAGCGTGATCACGATCGAGACAGGGGCGTCGAACTGACGGAAGCCGCGCATGGTCCAGTCGGTGCGGCGCACTTTGTCGTCGCGCTCGATGCCCATTGCCTCGAACAACTGGACGGCAATCTCCACCTGGCGGTCGCGGTGCGGTCCCTGGTATCCGTGGTTCAACTTGATCTCACGGTCGATGTTCGCGCCGCCCATCATCTTTTCGGTGTTGCCCTTGCGGATGCGGTCGAGCGGGTCACCGGTGAGCACGTGGAAGTGCCACGGCTGCGTGTTCATCGATGACGGGGCTCGCTGCGCAATGGAGAGCACCTCCTGGATCAGTTCCTTCGGCACGGGGTCTTTCGTGAAGCCACGGATGCTGCGGCGCTCGAACGCAAGCGTCTCGTAGTCCTTGTTCCCGCTGTGAAGTTTTTTCCCGGCCATGGCGCCCCCTTGATTGGTGCCTCCATGTTTGCCCGAATCGAGGGTCTGTGCCACAGTCGGAGATACACAGTGCATTTACCGCCGAGACGGCGGAACACCCCTGCGGACGACCCGCGGGGTGGGCGGACAAGAGGGGCCCGGGAAGCAGATGGAAACTTGGCAGATGTCCGCAACGGAGGTGGCCCGATTGGTCCGCGAGAAGGCAGTCTCTGCCCGTGAGGTCGCAGAGGCCCACATCTCGAGAATCGACTCGGTGAACCCGAAGCTCAATGCGATCGTCCTGCGGACAGACGATGCCTTGCGGGGCACGGCGGCAGCAATCGACAACGGGACAATCACAGGTGAACTCGCCGGTGCCGTTGTCACCACGAAGATCAACACTGACCACGCGCCGTACCCCACCGACAACGGCATCAAGTCGCTGCGCGACAACGTTCCCGGCACGGTGCACCCCAGCATCACCGGGTTGCTCGATGCAGGTCTGATGATGGCCGGACGCACGAACTCCCCCGCTTTCGCGATGCGGTTCCACACCGCGAACGACCTCCACGGAGAAACGATGAACCCGCACCGCGAGGACATCAGCCCCGGCGGGTCCAGTGGTGGCGCAGGGGTCGCCGTCGCCACCGGGATGTGCCACATCGCCCAGGGCAACGACGTTGCCGGGTCGGTGCGTTGGCCGGCATACATGAACGGTGTTCTCGGGTTGCGTCCCACTGTCGGTCGCATGCCGACGGGCGGCACGAACCCCAACCCACGCACGTGGACAGCGAGCGCAATGTCGACGAACGGTCCGCTCGCACGCACGATGGCCGACCTCCGCGCCGGTTACCGCGCGATGGCAGTGCAGAACTGGAACGACCCCTTCTGGGTCCCCGCCGCCCATGAGTTCCCCGCACCGACCGCACCGATCCGCGTTGCCCTCGTCGTCAACGACGAGATCGGTGTCCACCCCGCGGTCCAGGACGCGCTGCGCAGGGTCGGCTCTCTTCTCGAAGACGCGGG